>CAYTXD010000149.1:0-4009 GCA_964441305.1 Microcaldota archaeon | reverse complement strand
CGGTGAAGCGCAACGCCTGTCGGCGCAGTGGCGGTGAACGGGATGCGCAATCTGCCGGGGTCGGCGCGGACTTCCCGCAGAGAGTTGAAAGCTATGCTGATGCAATAATGTACTATGGAATACGCGGCGACTACCTTGCAGAGCCAAATAGCTCCAATGCGCTTGCGGCAATAATGATGCTTGACAACCTTCTTGCAAAAAAACTTTCCGAAGAGACAGAAAAAGCGGTTCTCGGGTTCAGGAATGAGCTTTCAAATGAGCTGGGCATATAGGTGATTTTTAATGGCTAGAAAAGCGGCACTCGCAGTATCAGCGTCAGCTTCCGACTCCGGGGCGGGTATGCAGATAGATGTCAAAACCTTTTCAGCTCTCGGAGTACACTGTGCTTCAGCAGTTTCCGCAATAACTTCCCAAAACTCAAAGGGCTTTTTCTCAAGCAAAAGCATTTCAGCAAAAGTCCTTGAGGAGCAGATTGATTCTGCCCTTGCCGACTTCAACATCAAGCACGCCAAAATAGGGCTTCTTGGCGAGCCCTCTCATTTCTCCACTATTGCAAAAAAACTCAAGAAAACAAAAATAGTGCTTGACCCGGTAATGAGTGTCCAGAGCAGCGGGGAGAGGATAGTTTCAAAAAAATACATTTCAGAAATGAAGAAATTCATGAAGAACGTTTACCTTCTCACCCCAAATGCGGACGAGGCAGAAGAGCTCACAGGAATTAGGCCTGTTGATGAGGAAAGCGCGGAGGATGCACATGTTGAGCTTGAGAAACTGGGAGTGGAAAACTCAATAATTACAGGAATAAGGGAAAAGGGAAAAATTATCGACTATTTGTTCTCGCCAACCAAAATTTCCGATTTCTCCAAGGAGACGGTTGGAAAAGGGACGCACGGGGGCGGGTGCCTTTTCTCCAGCGCCATAACTGCAAATTTGGTGAAGGGCGATTCACTTATTAACGCGGTCGGAAATGCGGAGGTTTACGCAGACCTGGCAGTATGGAATGCAAAGAAAATTGGCAAGGGAATCGAGTTTGTTGACCCATTCTGCTTCCAGCAGGATTAAATACCTGCCATACACCAAAAACCACATGCAATTCATGAAATTTTCCAAAACCATTTCCAGGGAGTGCGAACTTCCGGCGCTTATTTCAAGGAAGAATGCAATTTCCGAACGGCTGGAGCAGATTAATTTGCAAAACCCTTCGGGAATTAGGAAAAGATATTTGATGAACCGGCTCATGAAAGCAGAGCGTTCGGTTGAGGCGACTGTTGGGAATATTGAAGAGGAAAACGGTCTGCCATTGGAAGGAATAAGTGCACAGGCACAGCTCAGTGCATGCAGCAACATTTCAAAGATGGAAAGGATATGTGATTCGCTTGAGAAGCTTGATGGAAAAAAGAAGCTCGCCGCGCCACTTCTTTCATTCATGGCGGGAGAAACAAAGGACGGGCTTGAATTTTTCGGCAAGTATGCCCTAAGCGCGGGAAAGGTTTGGCTTGCCGGCTTCTGCGCATGCAACGTAATTGCATTTCCGTTCAATGGCATTTCCGCCGACACCCTGCTTGCGGCAGCGGCAATAAATACTGTGCTTTGGCTCGGCAATGCAGGCGAGTATGCAGAAAAGGTCAGGTTTTCAATTAAGCCGGACGGGCAAGAATAAACCCTCACTGAAAAAGAAAACCACAAAAAATGAACTTTCTGCCTTCAGATAACTGAAAAAGGGTAAATGGACCGGGAGAGATATGTTCTCCCTTTCGGGGTGAAGCACTTTTGCGCAGGAGGCGGAAAAGGGCTCTTTGAACTCTCGACCTTTCGATATCTGGCTGTCTTTTTTGGGTGAAGCCTTTTTTGGCAACCCGAAAAAAGGCTCTATCAGTCGAACGCTCCAACCAGGCTAAGCTACCGGTCCATACATATCTTTCTGCAGCGAGATTATTAAAAAGATTGTGCCTGATTTCCAGGGAAAAACATTATATTGAATGTTGGGCAAATATCTTGGGTGATATTTTGAATAGATCCGTATTCCTCATGCTTTTTTTGGCTTCAGCAGCATTTTCCCTAAATTATTCCGAATGCCCTGATGATTCAGTATGCGACATAAGTGCGAAGCTAAATGTTACTGGAGAGCCTTCATTTAACCACATGGCATTCAACATGGTTCATAACCCCGGGACCCATATTGACAGGGAAGAATTTTTAACAGGAGACACAGACCCAAAACCGCTCGAAACAAAATGCTATGATGGAACAGAATACAGCGGCTATTACTTGAGGAAGGAATACGAAGGAGGAGGGAATTACTTGATAATATATGAAGGAGCTGCAATCCCTGCAGAGCTGAGCGAAGGGGAATGGGGTTCTGGAGTTGACGCAAAGGTAAAGCTCCACAATGAGGATTGGCAGATTGGCAGGATTGTAAGCAATGGGCAAAGATATGATGAAAACGGAATGGCATCGGGCGATGCGGTTGAAATTGACAAGGATAACGGAATAATTGAGTTCCATTCCGTGAACATGGTAACCAATCCTGATACTGCATGCTCGAGCAATAACCCCCTTTATCTTGCAGTAAGGATAAAGTATAATGGCAGCAAAGTTATCGAAGGCCCTGAAATTGATGATGTGCATTACTTCAACTGCCCAAGAAACGAGGGCTGTGGCCTTTGGGGCCAGTTCACAGTTTATGGAAATGTAAAACACAGCAATTCAATTTTTGGCAAGAATTTTGTGACGCGCTCACCCAAAAGCTACGGTTACTTTGCAGGAAGCGACCCTGCCCCGCAAACATCAACTTGCGAAGGGGAAACAGAATACCCTGGATACTCAATAAGGAGGGTAAATGAGGGAAAAGGATATTATCTGCTTAAGATCGAGGGCTCTACTGCCCCGGTCCAAATTTCGGAAAACATTGGAAGGGCAGGCCTGCAGGGGCAAATAAACATAATAAATACTGAGTGGCTCATTGAGGAAATAGTGCAAAACGGAATCAAATATGGCGAATACGGCACACCAAAAGGAGAAGCAGTAGTTGTGGACAGGGACACGGGAGTAATATTTGTAGACTCTGTTGCGGTTATGGAATCCGCAGAAAGCAGCTGCCACACATCAAACCCACTAAATCTCTCCATACGGCTAAGGTACAATCATGCAGGCATTGGCGCCCACGGGGAGCCGGCAGTTCCAGGGGGAGGCAGCAACGCAACATCCCACTCCCCATGCGAAATTGATGATAACTGCGAAATTGATGAATCATGTGTGGATGGATTATGCAAAAGTGCGAAGCTGGTAATTGCATTCCTCCCCTATTCATGGGGGAAAAGCATGGACACTTTCAGCAGTTCGGTTGAGGGGCATTCTTCGTTCCTGCTTGAGACATTTCCAATAGGTGAATGCCCTGAAAGGCTGCGAATACTTGAAATTCACGAGAATTGCGAGCCAGTCAGCGGCATGTGCAAATTCAAAAGGGCAGAGCAGTGCCTTTCAGACCATTATGGCCTTGGCAAGGTGGACTTCATACTTGCAATGAACGACAACTTAATAGGCACCAGCTCGGCAAACATAAATACTCAGGTTGCGCATGTTAATTACAGAAACAAAATTACAAGTGCACACGAGCTCGGCCATCATTTTGGTCTTGAGGACCAGTATTGCTACAATCCCCCGGAAAGCACATTCTGCAACGGGGGCCCATGCGGCCCAAATCCGATAAGGGAGGAGCTTGACGGGTGCAGCAGGGGCTGGGCGGACAGCTATTCCCAATTCATGCATGACAACAAGTGGTTCCCGATTTTTGGCTGGTTTCACGCGCTTGGGGAGATAGGAGACGATGATTTCGATTACTGCAAGATGCATTACGGATATGACATGATATGCACAGGAAACCTGAATGAGAAGGGTGGAAGGACAATAATGGGCAAGGCGGGTGCGCAGGGCCCGAGGGATTTCGACAAGTATGAGAAGCAGTATCTTGCGTCAATCCCCCAGCTCAACTGCAGTGTTGGCTAAGCTC
>CAYTXD010000148.1:0-4053 GCA_964441305.1 Microcaldota archaeon | reverse complement strand
ATTTACCTGAGCAGGTGCGGGGAATCAATTGAAATGTTTCCTGGAATGGCGATAAACTGCAATGACATGATTTGCACGCAGCTTAGAAAAGACAGCAAGGCAACAATAAGGCATGTTGACACTGGAGAAGTTGTGACAATTGCATACCCTCAGGACTGCATGGCATTAAACCAGATTCAGCAGTCAAAATACATGAATGTGCCAATATCTCCCTACTTTAAGCAGTATGAAAACTTTTCTTGTGTAATGATGGGGGACCGGCCCCCTGCAGAGTCAAATGTTGACTTGTCTTCATTTCTTCCCGAAGAGGAGCCAAAGGAGGACTATGACGAGGACGGGATACCTGACACTGAGGACATGTGCAAACTAAGCAAAGGAACGGAAGCAAATTTTGGATGCCCTGCAATAGGTGTTTCTCCAGGCGGGCTCATGCTAAGGCCTGGACTTGCGGCATATCTTACTTTGACAAATGACGGGCACGCGGGCATGTACATGGGGGACTATGAAGTGCAGCAAAGCTACAGCGTAAAAAGGCCCCTTTTGGTTTACAGGTATGACAAGGAAAACGAAAAATACTCATCCGTGAACTTACAGCCAGGGGAAAGGCTGCAGAGCGGTGACATAATAAAGGACTGCGTTGCAGAAGTCAGCGGCGCGGAGGGTGATGGAGCGCTATTCTCCAACATTGACAATTTCAAGGACGAGTCGAAATGGATGGGATATCAAAACCTGCTGCTTGAAAATATCGGGGTCACAACAATGAGCAAAGAGCTAAGCAGCGATGAGTTGGAATCCGTAACTGCGCACATGGTTTCACTTATCAAAAAAACCGAAGAAGGAAAGTTTGTTTACTCGCTTACCAAAAAGGGCTCAGAAACTGATGATGAAACGGGGGAAACAAAATATTATTACAGCTGCGTTACTTCATTTGAATCCGCTTATGAGCAGATTGACGGGCAGGGCGTTGTTCCAAATGAATATGAGCAGGACAAATGGCTTCCCCTGACTCCTTTTGAGCTCAACCGATTTTTCCAAAAAACAAAAGACGGGGAAAGCGTGAAAGTTTTCAAGATGCACGTGGAATGCCCTGTTGAGCTTTCCGCGGAGCTGAACGGCCAGGTAACTGGAGTAGCCAGCGGGCAAAGGAAAAATGAAATCCCCAATTCACAATATATAGTTCTTGAAGACGGCTCAAAAATACTAATTCTCTTTGATTTGGCATCTGACCCCGAAATAGAAATCTTTTCAAACGCGGAAGGTGAATTCACTCTGCACACAATAGACAGCTATACTTCGGATGAGAACTCCGCATTCCTTTCCAACTACCCCATGGTTCCAACAGGCCAGGGAAGCACATACTCTTTGGATGTTTCCGAGCCCGCGGAAGAAAGGAACATCAAGGGGGACATAGACGGGGATGGCACATACGAAGAATATTTCCCTCCAACAGAAGTAGGGCAGATAGACATCACTCCACCAAAAAAGCCTCTTTTAGGGGGGCTTGCGAACTGCGCAACAGGGGCAATAATGCTTGCTGCCTTTGGCTTTGCTTTCACGCGCAGGTGATTTTACTCTAAAGAAATTATTTTCGATAAGCAGGCCTATTTTTTGGCCAATATCCCCCTCCGCATATTTTTTTGCGTGATGGATGGCATGCGCGCAAATCTGCGAGCTGCAAATCCTTCAATCCCTCCTTTTGACTATCCCCCTCGGAATCTATGTTTTTGGGATAAATGGCATTTACTGCATGAAGTCGGACAAGGAAAATCAGAGGAGGGAAAGCGTGCCCTTCGATGCAAAAAATTCAGAAGATAAAGACAGGAGAGCAATAATCGCCGAATCTGCGCTGCATATATTGCCAACCTTTCATGCTCAGCAACCTGTTAGCTGTCCGAAATTAAAGAAAGTGAAGCCAACAAATTTTCCCTCCTTTTTTTCAGCTCTGCCTCGCCTTCTCCTTGCAGTTCGTCCTTTAGCTTTTCAATATTGTCTGCAAGCCTCTTTTCGTCCTTAAGGGACTGAAACTTTTTTCCGTTTTTGCCTGATGAGTATTCAATTAGCCCTGACACAGGGGCGTCAACGCCTTCAGCCTCTGCAAATTCCCGTATCTTTCTAACGCTTTCAGGGCTTTCCACGTCCAGATGAAGAAACGCAGTATTCCTGATTGCTGAAAGCTCCCTTATCCACTTCCCATTTTCAGAAACCAGCTTCCTAAAAGAGCCTGCATCGCTTAGCATATATGAGAGCTTTTCCCTGCTGAATGTTTCCATCTCCAGCAGTGTTTCAAGGCTCATTTCGGATATTTCGCCGGATTTTGAAATTGTCTCTCTGGCAAGATTCTTTTCTTCAGGCTTTGGAAAATCCTGAAATTTTTCAGAGTATTCAAGCATCTTGGCCATCGATTTTTTTCCAAGGGATGAGATAAATGAAATCCTCCACTTTTTATATTTCTCAATTTTTTCTTCTATTTCCTCAAGCTTTGAAATGGCGTTTCCATCCACATTTTTTGACTGCTTCAGCTCTTTTGTCAGCAAAAGCTTTCTTTCAATTTCAAAAATCTCTGCCCGCAGGCGCCTCCTCTCAGACTCGATTTTTTCCAGCGAATCCTCATATGCAGAGTTGATTTCCTTTAAATTTTCAAGTTTCTTGAGTTCCCGCCTTGCATCCTCTGTCTTCTTATTCTTGAGCAGCTCATAAAATTGCCCAAATACTTTCCCATTTTCTTTTCTTAAATTTCCACTGTCAAATTCGAAAACAACTTTTTCTGCAAACCTGTCCAAATCCTTTGAGACTTTTCTGGCATGTTGGGCTGCCTTTATTTTTGGTGATACTTTGTCAAGCTTAGCATTTTCTATCCTGTCCAGTGTCCTAACCCACTCATCTGCAAGCGCATCTGCCTCAGATAATAGGGCGAGCGCAGTATTAAGCTTGGCCTTGCCTATTTTTTCAACTCTCTCTTCTGATTTTTTGAACTCTCTAGCTATTTTCACAACCTGTCTTTGGCTTTCTTGCAAGTTATCTTTGCCCGAGTCTTTCTTGCCGAATAGTTTTTCAAAAATATTTTCAAACATGGTTTTTCAACTCATAATATGCCTATAAAGCTTGGGGTCTATCCTCTACTCTTCACTTTCCTTGCCACAACTATTTGCAATAAGCACTGCCATGTCTCCTAAGTACCAATAGCCAATAACAGTTTCTTAAAGGGACTTTTCCCTGGCAGTTATGGCCAGGTCTTCTGTTTCCCTGAAGTTCTTTCACTGGGAGTCTCGGTACTCAATTATTCTGTACTTGCCAGGCTGGAAGAACACGAGTACATAAAGGCGGAATCAAAAGAGGTTGGCGGAAGGACGCGAAAGCTCTATTCAACAACAAATAAAGGAAAACTGCTTTTTGAAAAAGTGAAAAAAGAGAGAATAAAGGGCGACTTGAAGGAATTCATGCAGAACCTTATATCCTGATTTCTAAAGTATTCAAAATTGAAATTCCCAGGATTAAAAATTACATTGAATTGCAGCATTTTTGCTCCAGCAATTGTGTGAAGTGTTATATACATTCTGCCAACATCCATAGTTATGGTGATAAAATGCGTTTGAAGCTTATTTGCATCCTAGTGTTTTCATTTTCTTTATTATTATTTGCGGCAACAGTTGACAAATGCCAAAACCTAACTTCTCCAGGGGAAACATATGTTCTCTCAAAAGATATTTCGTGGACTGAAAACTATGGCGGGTGCATCAACATAAATGCAGACAATATCATTTTCGATTGCCAAGGCCATGAGATTACTGGAATTGGAGAGACATATACTTATGGGGTTTACAATGATGAGTATGACGGAGTTACAGTAAAAAATTGTATATTAACCAATTTAGATAATGCAATTTATTGGCACATGGGCGCGGATGATGGCGTCATTTCTGGCAATACACTTAATTCAAACGAAGGTACTGGAGTATTCCTTGAGTTTAATTGCACAAACAATGAAATAAAGGACAATATTGTTTCAGGCAATGGCGTGGGAATAGCTTTAATGCACAACTGTAAGGGCAACAC
>CAYTXD010000147.1:0-4054 GCA_964441305.1 Microcaldota archaeon | reverse complement strand
GCACATAAACGAGGGAAAAAATGAACCTTGCATACTATTCAAAAACAAGCGGAATAGGCGGAGAAATAAAGAAAGAGCCAGAGGACTTTGTAGTTGAGGAGATAGCAGGGGATGGAAGCGTGCTTGAGGTTGGGAAAAGGATTGAAAGGGAAGATAAGGAGGGGGATTTCACTCATTTTGTTTTGCAGAAAAGGAACTGGAACACTCCTCAGGCGCTCAGGGAAATTTCAAATAAGCTTGGGGTGGGGAGAAAGAGGTTCTCTTTTGCAGGTACAAAGGACAGGAATGCGGTTACTGTGCAGCTTTGCTCCGCATATAAAATCCCCCCTGAAAAAATTCTTGCCCTGGAGCTGAAGGATGTTGAAATCAACGGCGCGTGGAAATCAGATAAAGAATTGAGAATGGGGGGGCTGCTTGGGAATAGGTTCAAAATAATGGTGAGGGGGGCAGAGAGCAATTCGGAAGGTCGGGTTGGAGAGATAATGGATGAGCTTGGAAGGAAAATAGTGAACTACTTCGGGGAGCAGAGGTTCGGCTCGGTAAGGAGGAATACCCATTTAGTTGGAAGGGAAATTTTGAGGAATGATTTCAACAGCGCGGTCATGAATTTTCTTTCTTATTTTGATGAGAAGGAGAGGAATGAGAAGGCCAGGGAAGCGAGAAAAGAGCTTTCGGAAACCGGGGATTTTGGGAAGGCGCTCAAGGGATTTCCCAAGTACCTGAAGTATGAGAGGGCGGTGCTCTCACACCTTGCAAAGGAGCCAAAGGATTTTGTTGGTGCGCTGCAGAAAATCCCGAGGAGCATTTCCCTTATGTTTGTGCATGCCTACCAGTCGCACCTGTTCAACATGATGCTAAGCGAAAGGGTTGAAGAGGGGCAGTTTGAGAAGGAAAGTGGGGAGTACTTATGCGGGGAGAATTTCTACGGTTTTCCCGAAGTTGGAAAAAAGGAAGGGGGAAAATGGCTGGTCTGCAAAATCCTGGGGTACGAAAGCGAGCCGAATGAAAGGGAGGAGGAGATTTTGGAAAGGGAAGGAGTGCATATTTCGGATTTCAAAATCGGGAGTTTCCCCCAGCTTAGCTCCAAGGGGAGCTGGAGGAGCTTTTTTACCCCTCTTAAGGACTTTTCGTTTTCAAAAGACACTTTTTCATTTGAGCTTTCCTCCGGCTCTTATGCAACCGCTGCATTGCGCGAGTTTTTGGATGTGAAGGGCGGCGAAGGGTTTAAATAGCTCTAGCGGATACTCTGGAATATGGAAGGAATCCTGAACATTGCATCATTGCCAGAGGTTGTTTTTGACAAGGGCGTGGACATAGCTATCGCTTTGCTTATTGTCTTGTTTTCCGCGCTGTTGCTGAAGGTGGTTACCGGCTGGATTAAGAGGGCGGGAAAGAGCACGAATATGCAAAGGCATTCAATAAAAACGGCGAATTGGGTTGCGAGTTTGATTGTCTATTCGCTTGCGCTTGTGTGGATATTGTACGTGCTCGGGTATAACGTGACCGCGCTTGCGGCAGGTGTCGGGATATTCGCGCTTGCGATAGGGTTTGCCGCTCAGCAGCTTCTTGCAAATATCATTGCTGGCTTTCTTATCATTATTGAAAAGCCGTTCAGGATTGGGGACAGGGTAGCTTATGAGGATGTGGAGGGTTGGGTGGAGAATATAGGGTTGAGGTCAACCCGGATAAATACGCCTGACAACAATACGGTTATTGTGCCCAACTCCAATCTTGTGAATTCAACTGTGATAAACCAGACCAATGGGCAGAAGAAGATGGTTGTTTCCGTGAAAGTTGTTGTGCAGAAGGGGGAGAATTTGAAAAAAAGAGTGGAAATCGCGGAAAAGATTGCAAAGAAAATTGATTATGCGCTCGTTGACGAAAAGCACAAGGTGAGAGTGGATGTCAAGCCTGTTGAAAAGATAGGCCAGACAAGGTATATTGTTGAAACACTTTTCTGGGTAAAGGATACCCACAATGCAAGGGATGCAATCACCCAGTTCAGCCTTGAGATGAATAAGAAAGTAAAGACTGCTTAATTACAAAAAAGAAAAAGGGAAAAAAGGAAGCGTATTCGCTTCCTTATTCTTCCGAAAGTTCACCAAGGCATTCCTGCTCAAGGTCGTCATCATCAATTTTCAAGCAGAGGGACTCCGTTCCAGTTTCAAGAGCAAGCTCATGATAGCACGTGTCCATGTAGTCATCCCTTTCAATATCTCCGCATATGCTGGCATCCTCCTTTAAAAGGGCGACCTCAATGTAGCACTGCCATTTAACAAAATCATCTGCTATCCTGTCACAAGTGTTTATGGATTCCCTGGCAACTGCCACCCTTGAATAGCATTCGTCCCTGTCAAGTCGGCCAGTATAGAATTTATCCTCCTCGTCAGACAGCTCGTCGCATGCATTGAGCAATTTTGTCTTTTCCGCTATTCTCATATAGCAATCAACACTTTCCTGTATGTTGCACATGGGCATATCTTCCTTTGCCACTGCAACTTCTACGTAGCAGCCCTTTTTGGAAACAGTTGCATTTGCCCCGTATGGGATTTTTTCGCACAGAATATAGTCAAGGTTTTCGATTGCCAATTCTTGATAGCATTCGTAAAATTCGCTTCCGTCAAGCCCTGCGCAGTTTTCATGCGTCTGGGGCTGTGTTTCCTCTTCACCACCAGGGATATAGTTTACCTGCACCCCTGTTCCTGTTGTGTCCGGCGCGACTTCAAGGTCTTCAGTATCCAAGCCGTTCTCTTCTGATTCGTTCATTTCCTGCTCCGTTCCATCTTCTTCTGCTTCGCCTGTTTCGTCTTCCCCAGTTTGATTCATGACTTGGTCATCTTCCATTTCCCCTGCTTCAGAATCATCCTGTTCTCCAGCCGAGTCATTTATTTCCTGCGCATCATCCGCTCCGTCCATTGAATCTTCTGGAGATGTTGTTCCTTCATCAATCCCTTCTCCAGTTTGCTCCAAGTCCTCAGAATCATTTTGCAAATCCGAATCATCCATTCCGCCTCCTGGGCATCCCAGCACGAGCATGCCTGCCATCAGCAGGACAAGCAGTTTATTAAATTCAAATTTCATTCAAAATCACCTCTAAATTATTGAGTTTGAGTTTCAGTTAGCTTGTATGGGTTTTTTAGCCCTGTGAATATTGCGATTGCCTCCACTTTTGAAGAGTATGCAGGGTCGAGCCTTGCGCCCCAAATCACATTTGCATTGGGGTCTGCCTTTTCTGTAATCATGCCGCCAATCTCATTTGACTCCCCCAATGTGAGGTCCTGCCCTCCTGTTAAGTGTATTAGAACTCCTTTTGCGCCGGAATAGTCTGCATCCAGAAGCCTGTGGGAAAGGGTATTTTTCACAACCGACTTTGCCTTTTCTGTTCCCTTCCCTTCACCAACTGCAATCATGCTAACGCCTCCCTTGTCCATTACGGAGCGCACATCTGCAAAATCAAGGTTTATTAGCGACGGGGTAGAGATTGTCTCTGTTATCCCTTTTACCGCTCGGGCAGTTATTTCATCTACAAGGGAAAACGCGGTTTCAATTGGAAGGTTGGGGTAGAATTCTACAAGCCTGTTGTTGTCAATAACAACCACAGTGTCGGACACCTGGTTCAGCTTTTCGATTCCCTCTTTTGCCTTGTTGAGCCTTGCACGCTCAATTGCAAAGGGATATGTAACAATTGATACAACTACTGCCCCTTGGTCTTTTGCCATTTGCGCAATTACTGGTGATGCGCCCGTTCCTGTTCCTCCGCCCATTCCAGATGCAAGGAATACCAAGTCGGAGTTTGAGATTAAGTCTTCAATTTGCTTTTTTGATGCTTTTGCCGCCTTTTCTGCCACTTCTGGAAATCCTCCGGCACCCATCCCTTGAGTTATTGCACCTCCAAGAAGTGCCCTCTTTGCCTTGTCAGACATTACTGAGAGGTGCTTTTTGTCAGTGTTGAATGCAACCATTTCTGCACCTGTAATCCCGCCTTTTTTGCAGAGCCGGTCAATTGTGTTGCAGCCTCCGCCCCCAACACCCACAACCATTATTTTTGGAGTGT
>CAYTXD010000146.1:0-4066 GCA_964441305.1 Microcaldota archaeon | reverse complement strand
CTTGAAGAATTCATTGAAAGCAAGTTTCAAATAGATGAGGAAAGAAAGGAAATTTCAATAGAGGGAATCGCACATGAAAATACTCCTGCTTGATATCGAGGGAACTGCGCTTGCGCTTGCAATGGCCGCATTGATATACTTCTTCTCAGCGCCCGAAAGCGCAACGTACGGCTCCTGGAGCTACATTGCGCTCATGCTTGCTTTCATCGCCGCCAGCGTACTCGCGACAAAATACGGAAACTATGAAAAGAGGGAGGCAGGGCTTTACGAGCACGAGAGAAGCTGGGAAAACGTGCTTGCCAACGGGCTTGTTCCCACCATAGCTGCAATCCTTTCGCCTGTAATAGGGGCAGGGCCTTTCATATGCTCGATTGCGGCGGTGACCGCGGACAAGTTTGCATCAGAGCTTGGCGTGCTTTCAGGAAACCCTGTTTCAATTTTCACCTTGAAGCCTGTAAAAAAAGGAACTAGCGGAGCGGTGAGCATTTTCGGCTCATTCATGTCTTTTGACGGTGCGCTTGTAATAGGCGCGGCGGCATTCCTCCTCTTCCCCTTCCAAAATCTCTGGCCAATACTTCTCATAGGTGCCATTGGGTTTATTGGCGGCTTCGTGGACACGATTTTCGGGGTTCTTGAGGAAAAAGGAATCGGCACAAAGGCAACAACAAACATACTTTGCGCAATAACCGGCGCAGTTCTCGGCTACTTCCTTCTTTAGCTAAGCTTTCTCCACCTGCGCCTCAAACTCAAACTCCTCCACTTTCCACTTCTTTCCCTTGACTTTCTTAAGCAGTTTCACTTCTTTTGCATTAACCTTTTCCGAAATCTCTTCCTTCCCACTTTCCAGTATTTTATTGAGCTTTCCTTCCGCGGAAATTTTCAGCTTAATTTCATCCTCCTCAACAAGGCCCATCTCCTTTCTCATAATCTGAATCCTTCTTGAAACCTCCCTGAGCATTGCTTCCGCATAAAGCTCGTTGCTCATTTCCGTTTTCAGGTAAACTTTCCCCTCGCCAAATTTCCCAATTGAATAGCCCTTCATCTCCTCCGCAATATTCACCATTTCAGGAGTAACCGAATACTCGCCATCAAGCTCGTGCCTTCCCTGGCTTTCAAAATCAAGCATCATAAGCTGGGCGTCCGCTTTTTCAACAAGCTTAAGCACTTCTGCGCTTTCCTTTTTGTACTCCGCCCCAATCTTGGCCCTGTTGGGCTCAGCGCTGTAAGTGGAATTCATCCCCTTCTTCAATGAAAGGCCCTTTACGTTGCTCATCTCCTCAATAATGTTTGCAAGCCTCTGCACAGCATTATTGACATCAGTTGATTCCGAAACTATAACCGCTTCCTCAAGAGGCCACCTTAGCTTTATGTCTGCGGACTGCCTTGCATTGCTTATTGAATTTATGATTTCCTTTGAAATTTCCATCTGCCTTTCCAGCAGTGGGTCTGTTTTCTTTCCCTCCGGCTCGGGCCAGCCGAACATCGCAACCGACTCCCCCTTCTCATACTTCCTGAAAAACTCCTGGTATACGTGCTCGGTGAGGAACGGGATTATCGGGTGCAAAAGTTTTGTTAAATTCCACATCACTTCATATAATGTGGCAAAAGCCCCCTCAACATTCCTTTCCATCCCCATCCTCTTTTTCACGAGCTTGAGGTAGAACCTGCTCACATCCTCAACGAAAAACTCCCTCATGGTTTTTGCCGCCCTGTGAACTTCGTATTTGTCCATTGACCCTGTACATTCTTTAATAACATTGTTCAACCTTGACAGAATCCACCGGTCCTCTATTTCCAGTTTTGCTTCCCCTCCCATTTTGCTTGGGTAAAACCTTTTCAGGAAAACCCCAATATTGTAAAATATCCCTATCGCCCTTCCTGCCTCTTTCAGCTCATCCCAGTTGAATTTCAAGTCATCCCAGATTGTGCTCCCGAGGCTCCATAACCTGAAGCTGTCCGCCCCGTGCTTTTCGATCATCTCCTCAAGGGGCACGAAATTGCCGACAGACTTGCTCATCTTCTCCCCCTTCTCATCAACAAAGAACCCGTGCATAAGAAGGCTCTTGTAAGGAGCTTCGTTATGGAGCACTACACCTGAACCAAGAAGGGAATAAAACCAGCCCCTTATCTGGTCCTTTCCCTCTGTTATGAAATCGGCGGGCCTGTAACTCTCATTCTCCTCAAGGGACGCCCATACCGCATTTCCGGAGTCAAACCAAACGTCAAGTATATCCTCCACCCTCCTCATCTTCCCCCCGCATTTCTCACATTTGAGTACAACTTCATCAATATAAGGCCTGTGAAGCTCCTTTACCTGCGGGAGCTCCGAACGCGATGAAACCACTTTCCTCTCTTCGCATTTTTCGCAATTCCATATAGGTATGGGTATGCCCCAATACCTCTGCCTTGATATGCACCAGTCCGGCGCGTTCTCCACAAAATCAAGGAACCTTGTTTCCGCAAAATCCGGCTTCCACTTGATTTTTGAAATCTCCTCCTTCATATCTTCCCTTATTTTCGAAATTCCGATGAACCACTGGTCTGTAGTCTTGAATATAAGTGGTGTCTTGCACCTCCAGCAGTGGGGGTACCTGTGCCTTATCTTTCCAGCATGGATAAGCATCCCTGCATCCTCCAAATCCTGGATTATTTTTTCATTTGCCTCCTTAACATGTATCCCTTTATACTCTCCTGCATCATCAGTAAACTTCCCGTTGTCATTCACAGGGGAAAAAATCTCCAGTTCAAACCTCTTTCCTATTATAAAGTCCTGCGGCCCGTGCCCTGGTGCGCAGTGCACCAGCCCGCTCCCATCCTCAAGTGTTACAAATTCGTCGCTCAGAACAACCTTTCTCTTCAACTTCTTTCCCACCTTCTTCTGCAAGGGGTGCTCGTATTCCGTTCCCTCAAGCCTTTTTCCGCTCATCTCGGAAACGACTACTGCGCCGCTGCCAAACTCAAAAGCCATAAGCGCATCAAGCCGCTCCTTTGCGACATACCATGTTTCCTCCCCAACTTTTACTTTCACATACTGGTAGGTGGGGTGCACCATGACCGCAACATTGGAAACCAAAGTCCAGGGAGTTGTCGTCCAGATTACTAGATACTCGTTCTCCGCGCCCTTGACCGGGAATTTGACATATATGCTCGGGTCTGTCTTGCCCCCGTATTCCAGCTCATAGTTGGCAAGAGTAGTTTCGCACCTTGAGCAAAGGGGAAGAACATACACCCCCCTGTAAAGCAAGCCCTTTTCATCCGCCTTCTTTATCGTTTTCCAGCTCTCCTCTATGTAAGAGTCCCGGTATGTTATGTACGGCCTTTCCCAGTCCATCCACACTCCGCTCCTTTTGAACTGCTCGCCCATCACCCCTACATACTGGGTTGCGAACTTCTTGCACCTGTCCACGAACTTTTCAATTCCGAATTTCTCAATCTCCCTCTTGTCATTGAGCTTCAGCTCTTTCTCAACTTTCACTTCTATCGGCAGCCCATGGGTGTCAAACCCCGGCTGCGCGCGCACATCATAGCCCTTTGCCCTCTTGTACCTGCATATCACATCCTTCAGGCACTTGTTCCATGCAGTGCCTGGGTGTATCGAGCCGGTCGCATAAGGCGGGCCGTCGCAGAAATAGAAATCCTTTTCTCCGCTTGCCTTTTGCTTCACTTTCTCGTAAATTTTCTGCTTCTCCCAGAATTTGATGACCTTGTTTTCTATTTCATTGTGGCTGTACATATTATCACTTCCCGGAAATAGCTTTCCTTGAGTAAATGCTTACCGGGGGAACCAGCGCGATTATCGCAAACATGGTGGCAACAGTGCCAAGCACAGCCGCGGATGAGCTGAAATGCAGTGCTGCTATCACCCAGCCAAGGGTGACTATAACTGAGAACAGGAGAATTGGCTTGTGCTTTTTTGCCGCCTCCTTCCATTCCCCTGAGCTTACTGCAACATAGCTCAGCAGGACGCCTGCACCCAGGAAAAGGACAGCGGTCGGGTTAAGGCTCCTGACACCAAAGACATTCAGCCCGTAAACCAGCAATATTATTATCAGGGCATTTAGCCCAA
>CAYTXD010000145.1:0-4080 GCA_964441305.1 Microcaldota archaeon | reverse complement strand
AAATGGAAAATTATTGACAATGTCGGAGAGGAGGTGATTCTTTCATGGTGGCAACAATAGCGTTCAGCGTTGATGAGATGAGAGAGTATGCCGCAAAGGCGGGGCTTGGATTCCAGTTTACTGTCAAAGAGGCGTTTTTGTTCGAGCTCATGGAATTGTTTGGGGAAAATGACTTCGTGCTTAAAGGCGGAACCGCCATAAATAAAGGATATCTGCAAGGTCATCAGCGCTTCTCCGAGGATTTGGATTACGATACCGACTTCACAAAAGCTGAAGCTGAAAAATTTGTACGCTCGCTTGATTGGAAAATCAAAAAAGAATTCTATTCAAAACACTCAATTGGGTTCATGATGGCGTACTCATTCAACGGAGTTGAAGATGCAGTCAAAGCTGAAGTTTCTTTTGGGGTAAAGGGCAAGCATGAAAAGAGAAAGGCAGTATCTGATTTCTTGCCGGTATCAAAACGAGTTGAGATGTACTCATTTCATGAATTGAATAAGCAAAAAGAGGAAGCGATTCTGGATCGAAGGGAATGGAAAGACTTGTACGACCTTTATTGGATGCATCAGATAGATGCAAAAGAATTCACGATAAAAAACAAGGGCGGATTTGAACAGGCACTAGAAAAGCTTCAAGTACCTAAGACTGCAAATGCATATATCCCCAGTACGAAAAGGATTAACTGGGAAGAGGCAAAACAGCAGATGCGTGAGTACGCGAAGAAGTAACCAGAACTGCATTTTCACTGCGGAAATGACCTGCAACGCTTGCGTTGCATGAGCTTTTGAGCGTAGCTCAAATGACGTGTCTCTTCCTTTTTCATGTTGCTCTGGCTTACGATCCGGAAAATAGTTTTTCCGGAGCTTTTGGCTGGAGGCCAAATGAGTTCGAGCCAAGCAGACTTTCTTGTTGCAGCGGCAACAAAAAGTTCTTTTTCCCAAAAGGAAAAAGGACGGCCTGATATGATTACGAACTATTTAAATATTTATAAGTTTTATTATTTTTAGTAAATTGTAAAAATAGCTAAAGTTGGTGGGAATGCACAAGTTCGAAAAGGAAATGCTTGAGTTGGGGGTTGAAATGTACCGCAGCATGGGGCTTGATGACCTGAGCTCACGGCTCATAATTCTCGCATACATGGAGCCGGAGGCAATTTCCCTTGAGGAGCTTGCCAGGAAAACCGGATATAGTTTGGCGTTGGTTTCCAACAAGATGAAGTTCCTTGAAGGAATGAGAATTGTGCAGAGAGTGAGAAAGCCGGGCACAAAAAAGGCATATTTTTACATGGATAAAAACATCATCAAGATACAAAAGAGGAAGATTGACGTTGCAAATGAAAAATGGATAAAACCTGTAAAGGAAAAGGTGCCAAAGCTTCTGGAGAAATACAAAAATGAGAAAATGAATGAGAAGGAGAAAAAGAAGCTTCAGCTGCTCAAGAATTATTATGAGCAGATAAAGAAGCTGGAAGTTCTCATGAACAGGTTTGAAAGGGAAATTGAAAAGTTGGAAAAGGAGTTTTCAGAGTGATTGGATGGCAAAAAGAGTGATAAAGGGAAGCAAAAGCTCCGATGGCAAGTGCAAGAAAGAGGAGAAGGGAAAGGTTGCTATGAGGCTTGAAGATATTAGAAAGACATACCACTTGGGGGAGACTTTAGTCCATGCACTGAATGGAGTTGACTTTGATATTTGCGAGGGGGAGAGGATTACGATAATTGGGCCTTCCGGTAGCGGAAAGTCAACTCTGCTCAACATGCTTGGGCTGCTGGATGTCCCAAGTGAGGGAAATGTTTACTTAGATGGCACTAACACTACCGAGCTTTCAAATGAGGAGAGGGCATATTTTAGGGGGAAAAAGATTGGTTTCATTTTCCAGGCATTCCACCTGATTCCAAGCGTCACCGCCCTGGAAAATGTTTCCCTTCCCATGATGTTTTATGATGTGCCAGAAGAGGAGAGAAATAAGAGGGCAGCGGATGCGCTTGAAAGGCTTGGCATGGGAAAGAGGCTTGAGCACCTCCCAAAGCAGCTGAGCGGAGGGGAAAGGCAGAGGGTTGCGATTGCCAGGGCTATTGTGAATGACCCTGTAATTGTGCTTGCTGATGAACCTACAGGGAATCTGGATTCAAAGTCCGGTGCGGAAGTGCTTAAGATTTTTGATGAGCTGCACAAAGAGGGAAGGACGATAATTATAGTCACGCATGAAGTTAATATTGCAAGACGCTCCAAGAAACTGGTTAAGCTGAAGGATGGAAAAATCGATGATGTTGAGGTGAGGGGATGAAGTTTAGTGAATTTTTTGTGGTTATGGGGTTGCTGGTGTGCGCGGTTTTTGCGGACATATCCGTGAGCAGCTATGAGGTGAGCCCAAGTACTCTCAAGCCGGGCACTTCGGGCACTGTTACCCTTACAATATCTAATGCAGGAACTGCAATAGTTAAGGGGATAGAGCTGGCCAGCGGCTCAGGCGGGGGAATAACCACAGATGAAAGAATAAATGTTGGTGACTTGAGTTCAGGCGGAAGCACCATAATATCAGTTCCTTTCAAAATAAAGTCAGGCACGCCCACAGGCATTTACAACTTCAGGGCGAGCATTGTGGGCTATTCCGAAGGAACGGACCTGTACGGAAGGACGGTGTCGGAATATGTGCAGAGGACGTTTACAGTGCCAATAACCGTGACAAACCCACCTACATTCCAAATGGAGACAAGGACTGAAAAAGTTTACGCTGATGATGATTTCAATATCACAGGAACAATCCACAGGACTGAGGGAGAGGCATACAACACAAGGCTCAGTGTGGATTCGGACAATTTCATACAGCTTGGAAAGGTCCCCAAGATTCTTGGAGATGCGAGGGCGCGGACCGATTTCACGATACCTTTGACTTCCAGGGCTGGCACTCCGAGCGGAAAGTATTCAATTCCCATAATCCTAACATACGAAGACAGCCTGGGACAGGAAGGGACGAATACCCTCTATTTCAATGTAGATGTGAACAAAAGAAGCCCGGACTTCATAATTGAAACTGAAACCGACAGGCCTTTTGCCCCTGGGGAAACTGTCGCACTTACCGTTCGCGTTAGAAACAGCGGGGATTCGGATGCCTATGGCGTGAGGGTGAAGCTTGTAGACGGCACAAATGTGTTAAAGCCCCTCAGCTCCTCTGAAGTTTATATGGGAGATATTGGAGCAGGGCAGAGCAAGTCAACAGTCCAGGGTGTGGGTGTGGGCGATGTTGCGCCAGGATTTTACAATGCCAACTTTGAACTCTCCTACAAAGACAGGAACGGCGAAGAGCAGGCGCCCGAAACAGTAAGTATAGGCGCCAACATTGTCGCGAAAAACGAGATTTCTGTATTTGCCAGCTCAAACCCCGCCCCGATTGCGCCGGACGGGGCATACACCCTTTCGCTTACAATCTCCAATGTGGGCTCGTCTCCGATAAAGGCATTGAGTGTTGAGGTTGACAGCGAGATTATTGACGTGCTTGAGGCGCAGAAAGGGCAGTTCATAGGCGGGTTGGAAGCGGATGACTACAGCACAATACAGTACAAGATATATGTGAAAAGCATTGAGCCGGGAAAATACCCTGTTAGCGTGACAGCCAGGTACAAGGACGCTTTCAACAACGAGCATGTTGAAGAGCAGGAAGTGGACATAGAGGTTGTTTCAAGCAGCATTGCGGCAAGAAGCCATAACGGAAAGGAGCAGGACAACGCCCTTTGCTACGGGGCGGTGGCTTTGGTAGTTATTGCCGCGGCGGGCTACTTCGGCTACAATAAGTTCTTCAGAAAAAAGGGCAAGTGAGGGGATGGAGCACACAGATCTTTTTAAGTACGCGCTTAGCAGCATGGCCCACAGGCAGCTGCGCGCATGGCTGACGATTCTCGGAGTGGTCATAGGGATAGGCTCAATTGTGGCATTTATTTCCATAGGCCAGGGACTTGAGGAAACCATAACCGAAGAGCTTGAGGCATTCGGCTCCGATGTCATGGTTGTTAAGGCCGGAGAGGTGGGATTGTTCAGCGCGACAACTGGAAGGCTTACGATGGACGATTACGATGAAATTAGGAG
>CAYTXD010000144.1:0-4108 GCA_964441305.1 Microcaldota archaeon | reverse complement strand
GTGCCTTCTGAGATTGAAGTAATCGGGCCTGTCACAACCAAAATACCCTTTGATATTACCGAAAAGGCGGCAAAACCCGAGCTTGATGTGAGGCTTGACCACAGGTCAATCGACTTGAGAAGAAAGGAAACCTCGGCAATTTTCAAAATTGTCGGCGAAATCCCGAAGGCATTCAGGGAAAAGGCGCTTGAGCTCGGGTTCCAGGAAATACAGACAACAAGCATCGTGTCTGCTGCAACAGAAGGCGGCTCCAACCTGTTCCCGATAGTTTATTTTGAGAAAGAGGCATTCCTCGCCCAGTCCCCGCAGCTTTACAAGCAGCTTGCGGTTGTGGGCGGCATGGACAAGGTTTTCATGACCACTCCTGCATTCAGGGCTGAGAAGCACAATACAACTTCGCACTTGAATGAAGTACTCCAGATGGATATAGAAATGGGGTTTGCGGACCACAACGATGCGATGGATTCCCTGGAAAGGATTTCAATCCACATTCTAAACAAAGTGAAGAAAAACTGCCAGGATGAGCTGAAGCTGCTTGGGTCTGAATTCACAGTGCCGGAAGAGGTGCCAAGATATACCTACAGCGAGCTTGTGGACATACTTGCAAAAAAGGATGCTGAGTTCGAGTGGGGAGACGATTTCACCCGGGAGCACGAGGAGCTTCTCATGGAGGACATCAAGCATGACCTTTACATGATTCACAAGTGGCCAACAATGGCAAGGGCGTTTTACTCCATGCCAGATCCGGAAAACGAGGATATTTGCAATGCATATGATCTTATGTTCAAGGGAACCGAAATTTCAAGCGGCGCCCAGCGGGTTCATGTCCCCGAAATACTTGAAAAGCAATTGAAGAAAAGGGGGCTTGATCCTCAGGACTTTGAGTTCTACATAAACGCATTCAGGGTCGGCGCCCCCCCACACGCCGGATGGAGCATAGGGCTTGAGAGAATAGCAATGAAAGTTTGCGGGCAGAAGAACATCAGGGAGTGCTGCATGTTCCCGAGGGACAGGACCAGAATTGCCCCTTGATTTCTTATCCCCTCCCCTTTCAATAGAATTAAAAAGGATTATGCAGAAGGAGAAACAGGTGATTATGTTGGCTTCAAAGAAGAAAAAATCAAAGAAAAAGTCCGTTAAGAAGAAACCTGCTAAAAAGTGCGGGGCAAAAAAGAAAGCCAAGAAAAGCACTAAAAAACCGGCAGGAAAGAAGAGCGCAAAAAAAACTTCCAAGAAAAAAACGGCAAAAGAAAGCACCAAGAAAAAAACAAAAAGGAAATCATCCAAAAAAGCAAAAAAAGAGGAAAGCGATGAATTCACACTTGACGATTTGGTAAATCTGGTTCTGGGCAAAAAGAGTAAAAAAAAAGTAAGTGAAAAAAGCGGCACCCAAGAAAAGAAGTCAAAGAAGGGAGGCGAAGCCAAGAAAAAACAGGAGAAGAAAAAAAGAGGCATCCCGAAGGAAAAGAAGGAAAAACTGGTTAAACTTAACAGGGAAAGAAGAAAGCAAAAGCGAGGACAGAAAGGAGAGAGAATGGAAGAGATAAGAAAGGCCAAGAGAAAAGGGAATTTAAACAAAAGGGCACGCGAGGACCCGATGAGAAAATGGAAGGGCTAGCCCGTTGTGAGCATTTTATAATGCTAATTGAAGTAACTTTTCCATGCATGTTAAGCTTGGCACTGGAAAGCGCGCGCTTGAAGTTGGCAAAGGTAAAAAGGCAATTGTTGCACATGATGTATTCGACATCCCAATCCACCTTCCAGGCCATGTGCGCGCTAATTATGAGGGAATTATGAAAGACCCGGTCAGCTGGGCAAAGTTCCACGAGGATAACGGCGCGGATGCTGTCACTTTGCACCTGATTTCCACAGACCCAAACATAAAGGATACCAGTGCGGAAGGGGCTGCGGAAACAACGGAAAAGGTGATTTCAGAAATAGACATACCTCTTATTATTTCCGGTTCAGGAAACCCAAAAAAAGACGCGGGGATACTTCCTGCCGCGGCAAAAGCCGCAGAGGGGAAAAACTGCCTCCTTTCTGCAGTCGGGTTCGAGATGGATTATGCATCAGTTGCTAAAGCTGCAATTAAGCATGGTCATTCTGTGCTTGCGCTCATACCAAACGACCACTTAAGAATGAAGGAAATGGTAAAGCTGCTTTTGCGCGAGGGGATGGAGCTTGAGAATATTGTCATGGATCCTGCAACCGGAGGGCTGGGGTACGGGCTTGAGTACACAATAAGCACAATGGAAAGGATACGGGAGGAGGCGGAGCACACCGAGCTTTTGGACCTTCCAATTCTTGCGGCAGCTTCAAACTCATGGAGCTCCCGCGAGGCATGGATGAAAAAGGATGAATGGGGGCCAAGGGAAATAAGGGGGCCTCTATGGGAGTCAATAACCGCAATAAGCTCGCTTCTTGCAGGCGCGGACCTGTTCATGATGCTTGATGCAAATGCAATCGGCGCAACAAAGCTGATAATAGACGAGCTTCCTCCTGAAACATACGGCTCGTGCACAAGGCCGAAAACAAAAAAGCTCCTTGACCTGGCAAGGTTGGGGCACGCAGATAGCATAGAAGATGCATATGGCGCCCTGCTAGGCAAAAAGGGAGAAATTGAAAGGAACGTGAAAAGAGTCCGGGTTGGAAACGCAAAGATTGGGGGGGAAGATGTTGCCTGCAGGCACCAGCTGAAATTCCTCAACCCCTGCCTTCTTGCTGTTTATACTGGAAAGCTTATGAGCGATGAAGAGATAGAAATGAGGATGGATTTTGCAAAAAACTTTTCAGTTGAGCGGCTTGGGAAGAAGCTTTCATTGGACGGGATTGCGGTTGATGATTCAGAGCAGGAGAAAAAACTTTCCAAAAAGTTCAAATGGGCAATTGTGAATATCGAGAAGCTGAAAGAGTCGGATGACGTTTATTATAGTGATGAGCGGGTTTCAGTTGCCGCTCCCGAGTTCAGGGAAAAGAGGGTTGAAGCGGCAAAAAAAGGAAGGGGAAAGCCGCTTGTTTGGAGATGTGGAGAAGGGGGAACACGCGATGTCTTAGAGGCCGCAGTGATTCTGAACAGGCATGCTTCTGCAATCATATTGAATACTAGAAGGCCTGAGCACCTATTGCCCCTCCTCACTCTTAGGCACAACTTGTACTCGGACCCGCAGGAAAACCCAAAAGTGGAACCGGGAGTTTATGAAATCGGTGAGCCGGATGAAAATTCCCCCCTGCTGGTAACTACCAATTTTGCCCTAACATATTTCATTGTTTCAGGAGATATTGAAAAATCTGGAGTTTCCTGCAGATTGCTGGTTGTGGATACCGGAGGGCTTGCGGTTGCCACCGCAATGGCAACTGGAGCGTTTGATGCAAAGAGAATAAAAAAAGCAATTGAAAAATCCGGTGCGGAAAGGCTTGTCTCGCACAAGACATTAGTCCTGCCAGGGCTTTCCGCAGGAATGAAAAAGAAGGTTGAGAACGAGACTGGCTGGCATGTGCTCATTTCTCCCGCCGACTCGTCCAGGGCAGGAGAATTCCTCAAGAAAATGAAGAAATAAGCTTATGCGTTAATAAGATTTACTTTCATTGAAATAATGAGGGTGTTTGATTGATTATTGAGGCAATTTCAAAAGCAGCAGGCGGAAAAAACCTTGAGCAGGAAGAGGCAGAGTCTGCAATGAAAGAAATAATGGATGGCTTATGCACTCCCGCCCAGATTGCATCATTCCTTACCGCGCTTAGGATGAAGGGCGAAACTGCAGAGGAAATCACAGGGTTTGCGAAAGTGATGAGAAAATACGCAGTACATGCAGTTCCCAACGTGGATGTGATTGACACTTGCGGAACAGGGGGGGACAGGATTAAGGCATTCAATGTAAGCACTGCGGCGGCATTCGTCCTTGCAGCGGCAGGGCTCCATGTTGCAAAGCACGGAAACAGGGCTGTCACCTCAAAGGCGGGAAGCGCAGATGTGCTTGAGGAGCTCGGGGTGAAAATAGATTTGCAGGCAAATGACGTAATGAAGTGCGTTGAGGAGGTTGGCATAGGATTCCTGTTTGCCCCTGTTTTCCACCCTGCGATGAAACATGCAGTAGGCGTAAGAAAGGAA
>CAYTXD010000143.1:2889-4112 GCA_964441305.1 Microcaldota archaeon | reverse complement strand
GCTTTCCTTTGGGCGATGAGAAATGATATTTTTTCTACTCCCGAACCTGATTATAAAGGAAAAGTTTTGGTAATTAAGGTGCCTAAAGAAAACGAGAAAGGCGCGCTTTCCTCAGAGCAGATGTTTGCTTCTCTTCATGGTCTTTTACGTTTAACCCCTGGTATTCAAGAGCATTTTACTTTTGAAATTGCTTCCTCGGCAAAAGGAATTTACTTTTACACGTGGGTTCCTGAACATCTTATTGATTTTGTAAAAAGTCAGATTTTTGCGCAGTATCCAGAAGCGGAGATAGAAGAGGCAGAGGATTATACTAAAAATATTGAAGATCTAGGAAAGAGTGTTTTCGGGACAAAAATAACGTTGGCCAAAGATTATATCTTACCAATCAGAACTTTTCCTGATTTTGATGTTGACCCCCTTGCTGCTATAACCGGTGCAATTTCTGAGGTAGGCCCCGAGGACCATGTTTGGATACAAATTGTGCTCAGACCGGTTCCTGACAATTGGCAGGAAAGGGGTTATGACTATATAGATGCCTTACGCTCCGGTGTTGGACTTACTGATTTTTCCTTTGGCGGAATTTTAAGTTCAATTGTCGGTGGTTTAGCACAAATTTTGGCTGATATTCCCACTATGATTTTCCGTCCTGGTAAAGAGGTTGAATTAGAAGAGAGTAGGGGAGGGGTACAGTTGACGACCTCCCAACAAAATGAAATACAAGCGATAGATGAGAAGCTTAGCCGAGTAGGGTTTGAAGTTGGAATACGTGTGTTAACAGTTGCAGAAACTCCGGAAAAAGCAAATAGTTTGCTTAGGAGCTCTTCTGCCTCTTTTAAGCAGTTTAGCACAGCAAATTTAAATGCCTTTACCCGCAGTGAGCGTGTTGAGGAAGGTAATGATTTTCTGGAAAATTATCGAAACCGATCATTTCCGCATTCTTGGGCATATATTTTAAATACCGAGGAATTGGCTTCTGTTTTCCATCTTCCTAATGTGAGTGTAGAAACACCTGCGCTTGCTTGGTCTTCTTACAAAAAAGGTGAGCCACCTTTGAATCTTCCCACGGAAGATGAGGAAGATATTGTTGTTTTAGGTAAGACCACCTTTCGAGATAGAATGAGAAAGTTTGGAATTTGCAGAGAAGACCGCGCCCGCCATCTTTACACGATTGGAAAAACAGGAACAGGAAAGACCACTCTTTTTGAAAATATGATTATTCAAGA
>CAYTXD010000143.1:1391-2789 GCA_964441305.1 Microcaldota archaeon | reverse complement strand
TTGGTAACAGAGGCAATTGCGCCAATTCAAAACAGGCTGGGGCAGTTCTTGGCTTCACCTACAGTTCGAAACATTGTTGGTCAACCGCGCTCCAGTTTTGATTTGGAAGAAATTATGGATGAGGGGAAAATATTTTTTGCAAACCTTTCTAAGGGACGGTTGGGTTCCGACGACTCGAACATTCTTGGTTCAATGTTGGTTACTCGTATGCAGTTTGAGGCTATGCGGCGGATACGTATTCCTGAGGAAGAGCGCCGGTATTTTAATTTGTACGTAGACGAGTTTCAGAACTTTGCGGCGGCAGGTTCATTTGCCTCTATTTTGTCGGAAGCGCGAAAGTATCACCTTTGTTTGAATCTTACGCACCAATATATTGCCCAACTTCCCGAAGAGGTGCAGGACGCTGTTTTTGGCAATGTGGGAACAATTATTTCCTTTGCTCTAGGGGCTCCAGATGCAAAGGTTATGGCGCAGGAATTTGCTCCTTATTTTACTGAAGAAGATATAATTAATTTGGATGCGTATAATGTTTATATGGAATTAATGGTAGAAGGGATGAGCTCGCGGCCCTTTTCTGCGGTTACTTTGCCGCGGCCAGAAACTCCCGAAGATAATCGAAGTGAGGAAATCTTGGGAAAAAGTAGGGAAAAGTACGGGCGACCAAAAGAACGGGTAGCAGAAGCAATTTCGAAGTGGAGTAAGACTCAGTTTGACCTTGGAATGGCCAAGGCGGAGGAGGCACGAAAGTCCAGTTAGATTGTTATTTTGTGGTTTGTGCACTTCTAAGTATATTTTTTGTAGAGACGTAGCATGCTACGTCTCTACGAAAGATGAAGGAAATTCTCTTTTAAATCTGCGAGAATCCCATCTGATGAGTAAAGAAGAAAGAAAGAAAATACAAAATATACACCAAGCCCTTTCTGCTGCCGTATCCAGTATTAATCTGGCGAAACGTCTTCTAGGCGAGTTGGAAGCGGCAGAAGAGGTTGATACCCGGGAAGTCCCCGGTAAATTCGGGATGTTTGACGGACACAATATGGTGACGGAAGAAGGGGAAAAGTACCAGGTTCCTGAAAATTACGCTTCCAAGTCGGAGTTGGTGTACGGGGATAAACTGAAGATGATGGACCGGGACGGGCGGGACTTTTTTAAGCAGGTGGACCGTGTCAAAAGGCAAAAGATAAAAGGCGTGCTCGCAAAAAAAGACGGGGATTGGCATCTGGTAGATTCTCACGGCTCGTTTGAAGTACTGCCTGCGGCAGTAAGCTATTATGATGGAAAAGAAGGTGATGAGGCGGTGGGAATTATCCCCCAAGATAACCCACGCGCCCCCTTTGCGGCACTGAAGGATATAATTAAAGAGAGTTAGGGAAAAGGTAGTGAAACATAATCATTTTG
>CAYTXD010000143.1:0-1291 GCA_964441305.1 Microcaldota archaeon | reverse complement strand
TGCTGAACTGTATTTAACAGCGGAGTTCCGACGGAGCGCTTTACACGAGGCCGTTAGGCCGAGTACTTAACGATTGTATAAAGAATACTGTTGATATTTATTGTTGTTAGGTAATTTTAGACGACTTTTACTTTATTAACTTATGTCCGGACATTCACATTGGCAAAACATACAACACAAAAAAGGCCGAAAAGACAAGCAAAGAGGGAAGCTTTTTTCTAAGCTTTCGGATCAAATTGCGGCGGCTGTAAAGGAAGGGGGGAAAGACCCTGACTTTAACCCTACGCTGAGGACAGCAATTGAAGAAGCAAAGGAAGCTAATATGCCGAAGGAAAATATTCAAAAGGCATTGGAACGGGGGGCTGGGGAAGGGGAGTATGCTCGAGAAAAACACATTTTGGAGGGGTACGGTCCGGAAGGTGTTGCATTTTTGGTTCGGATAGAAACAGATAATAGGAACAGAGCAGTTGCCGACATCCGTAGAATTTTTGAAAATTGCCACGGTTCGTTGGGTGAAGCAGGGTGCACAGCGTATATTTTTAAGGAGGGTGAACCAACTTTTTCTATTGATGTAAGCACAGAAAGTAAAGAAAGAGTACAAGAATTAATCAATAAGTTAAATGAGTACGAAGGAGTAACTAATGTTTTTACCAACGCAAACCTTTCTGAATAATTTTTCCCTGTCCAAGAAACAAAAATTTTTGTTCACCGCGCTTCTTTTTGCTTTCGCACAGGCTCTGGGTTATTTTTTAGGAAGAGATTGGCAGATTTTGCCCATTGCCTTTGCTTTTCTTGGTTCGTTCTTTTTTGTTAAAGTTTTGTTCAGCACGGATTTTGATTTTTACTGGCTAAGCCTTTCCCTTTTTCCGGCTTTCCTTTCTTTGAGTATTGGGCTTGCTAATTATTATTATCCTAATACTGTTCTTTGGTTTAAAATTGGGTTCATATTTTTTTATTTTCTTGCTTATTATTTGTTGCTTTTGGCTTTAAATATTTTTAATGTTTCTGCGAGTAGGGAAGAGAGCATTCCTCTTTTAAGTGCAGCCAAGACAGTGCTGTTTTTGATTGTTACTGTCGTTGCTTTTTTTCTTTTTACAGTTGTTCTGAAAGGTTTAGGTTATTTTCTTTTACAGCTGATATTTGTAGTTGGTTTTAGTTTTTTGCTTTCTTTCTTTTTGTTTACGTTAAATAGGGGAGGGGAAAGGGACAATCGGGTGTTTCTAGGTGCAGGGCTCATTTCTTTTGTCTGTTTTCAAGTGTTTCTTGCCTTTGCTTTTATTCCGGTGGAGAC
>CAYTXD010000142.1:0-4113 GCA_964441305.1 Microcaldota archaeon | reverse complement strand
ATCCCATTGCCGCCTTCGCCGAAAATCGGCTTTGGGAGGAATGTCGCGATTCCCCCGTTTGCTGCCATAACGTTGCGAACAACGTACTTGTAGGTAACAACATTGTCCGCCGATGCGGTGAGGGAGGTGAATTTAGTGGTTATTTCCGCATGCCCTGCGGTTGATGATTCATGCTCATGGGATTCAACAGACATGTCGAACATGTCCTCAAGAAGCTCTGCAATCTGCTCCCTTATGGGGTGGGTGAGGTCCTTGGGAGCTGAAACGTATTTCCCCTTGCTGAAGTCAATTGGGTAATTCTGGCCTATGGAGTTCCATGCCGCCTCCCGGGAATCTATCGAATACGCCTCCCCGCGGTAGGACTCCTTTGAGTTTGCCATAATCGAGTCAAGGAGGGCGAATTCTGTTTCCGCCCCTATGTTTGCAGAAGTGAAGCCGGCATTTGTTACTGCGTTCTCCGCCCTTTTTGCAATGTCCCTGGAGTCCTTGGGGTACTTGTTTCCCTCATTGTCTTTTATGTTGCAATAGAAGCGAGCTGTCCTGTTCATCCATGGGATTATTACGTACGTGTCCGAGTCAGGGAGAAGAACCATGTCCGAATTTGCCTTCCCCTCAAATCCGGTTATTGAAGAGCCATCAAGCTTTCCAATTCCGTTTGAGAAGCTCTTTGCGTCCAAGTCATGAGAGGGAACCGAGATTCCCTGGAGGAACCCTTTTGGGTCCAGAAACTGGAGCATTACCCACCTTACACCGTCGGCATCCATTTTTTTAAGAAGATCAGCAGTTCTAGCCATTAACACCACCCAAAAGAGTAAATTATGCAAGCTATATAAACATTAACCTCGCTAATCTTGCGTTCTGGGCGGCCATAGCTCAGCCCGGGAGAGCATTCGGCTGAAGGGCTTTTGTGGAGACCCCATAGAGGTTTTGAAACCGAAGTGTCGCCGGTTCAAATCCGGCTGGCCGCATTCATGGGTTTTGGGAAAAAAGCTGTTGCTTTTGCGTTTTTGCTGCTATTTCTGCCACTGGCTTTTGCGCAGGATAGGATGGACATAACCAAAGTTGGCAGCATGACTTCAGAGGTGGAGATAAGCTGGGAGATTACGTCCGAAGACCAGTTGGATGAGCTTTTGCTTATTGCAAACTTTATTGCGAACAACTCGAACCAGGAGATAGTGTCTATTGAGTCATCGCATCCATATGCATTGGAAGAGGATGGGGAGGGAGAATTGAAAATAAGGTTTGAGCTGGAGGAGCCTCCAAGGAATGTTTTAATCACTACGACAAGTGTTGTCAGGACTGATTACCAGGAGGTGGAGGTGACCGAGCCGCTTCCCTACCCGTACCCCCTTGAGCATGAGTTTTACCAGAGCCCGCTAACAGCCCCAAATAAAGGGATAAATGAGACTGCGCAGGAGATTTCCGCAGGGATGGATGACACCTACGAGATAGTTGCAAAATTCTCGGAGTGGACGCACTTAAATATAGATTACAACCTGGAATATGCTCCAATTTCCCCCCCTGCAATAGAGGTATACGAAGCAAGGGAGGGCACTTGCGATGAGTATGCGCACCTTCTCATTTCGCTGGGGAGGTCCGTGGGAATACCCATGAGGTTTGTAGTGGGATACGTGAATTCCGGCAAGGAATGGGATTTGCATTCATGGGTTGAGCTTAAAACACCCAATGAGTGGCTTCCATTTGACCCGACTTACAATGAGGCGGGCAAGATTGATGCGAGCCATATAAGGATTACCAGCGGCGTGGACCAGTCCGAAATAAGGGACAGCCTGAAGGGCACCGGAGATGTGGAGACGCGCCTTACGCTGGAGAAGAATTTTGATATTGAGATTCTTGAGTATGAGGAGTTTGACGAATATGCAGAGTATGAGCCAAGCTCATGGAAAAGGGGTGAGAGGAGCGAGATTGCATACCTCACTGTTAACAACAGGCTTGGGGAATACCTGTTTGTGCCTGTTTGGCTCAGGAAATCCGCGGGGGTTGAAGTTTCGCCAAAGGCAAGGCTTGCTTATGTGAAGCCGATGGACAGCCAAACTGTTTCCTTTAACCTTGAGCTTCCCGAGCTTGAGATAAACAGGATTTATACATATCCCCTGATTTTCGACACTCCGACTGATTCAATAAACTATTCTTTCCAGAGGGACACTTCGGTTAGCATAGATGATGAGCTTGGGGGAAACGGGGGCACTGGAAACAGGGAAGAGCCGGAATGCCTCTCCGCTTTTATTGTGCTTTTGCCAATTGCGGCTGTTGCAGTTGCAGGAAGGCATTAGCAAATATTTTATAAATTGCCTGTGGAATAACCTACCTTGCGCGATTGTAGTCTAGTCTGGTTAGGACTCGAGGTTGCCAATCTCGAAACCCGGGTTCAAATCCCGGCGATCGCACTCACATATATGCGCCTGTAGTCTAGCGGTAGGATTTTGGCGGATGTTTTCAGTATTATGAAATTAGAAAGCACCCGGAATACCCCTTCCAAGGCAACGACCCGGGTTCAAATCCCGGCGGGCGCATTTATTCATCTTACGATAAAGTAGGCGGAGCCGAATGTGTCGCCCAGCCCGACAGTGCTTTTGGGGCTTTCTATGTAGAGCTCTTTTCTTTCCGAGCCGTGCTTTTTCAGCTGTTCGGGGGAGGGGGTTTTGCCGTGCATTGCCTTGTAGGATGCGGCAACCGATGCAAAACGGGATGCCTCTTGTGCCTTTTTGCTTTTCGGATGGAGTATGTGCTCCTTCGGGGTGTGGAGTATTGTTTCGAAATTTCCCGGGAGGAGGGAAGCGTTGAATTCCCTCGAGCCGGTGAGCTGCTCAAGCTCTATCTCATTAAGCCCCATGAAATCAATTAGCGGAAAAACTTCCTTTTTCATCAGGGGGAAAACTTCCTTTTTCTGAAATTCACCCATCTCAAGGTGGATTTTCAGGTCCGGGTTCATCTCCTTCCACCTTCTCATTTCAGAAGCGTATGCAAGTATGTGGGATTTCTTTTCAAATAGGTGAAAGCCGCCCACATATGCCTTGTTTATGTCATTTATTCCTGAGTTTATTGCCTCCTGGAATTCGTTGTCTATTATTCCCCCTTTCATGGGCGGGTCATAGGACGCGATGTAACGGTTTGCGCAGGGGATTTCATTGCCGAAAATTTTGTCGCCTTTCTTGAATTCGAGTATTATGTGAAGCGAGTTTTCTCCTTGCTTTTCGATTTTGTCGCCCCTCGTGAATTTCCCGCCCACTGCTACTTTTACCTTGTCGGGCTTTTTGAAAAGAGACATTTGTTCCTTGTTTTTGTACCTGGTGTAAAGAAAACACTCGGTTCCGAGAAGGGAGGCAGTGTTTGCCGCATTGCCGCCCTGCCCGCCAACCAGATAATAATCAATCCCGATGTTTTCAACTATCCAGTCCTTTGTTTTTTTGTTGATTACTATTTCCTTCTGCTCCCCCTTGCACATTATTTCCGGGAGGTCTTCCAGGGGTCTTGGGAGTTCCAGGGACTCGATTTGTTCTCCGGAAATGTGCTTGAGCCCGTCTATGTTCGCGTTGAATGCAAAAATCACATTCTTTTCAACTTTTGAAAGCATATTTTCAATTTCAATGCCCATGGAAAAGCCACTTCTGCAATGTTTTTAACTTTTCCCTGGGAAAGAGGGATATGGCAAACCCAATTGCCGAATCAATAAGGAGTTTCTTGGTGCGCATAATCGACACTGTGGCAGGGGTATTCTCCAGGGATTTTTTCGGCTCGGTAAAGAAAGAGAGTGAAGAGGCAAGCGGAAAGGTATTTGGGAAGAAGGGTTAGGTTTTTAGATTTAATATTCCAAATCAGCAATGTGCGCCTATAGTCTAGCGGCAGGATTCGAGCTTCCCAGAACCCCTTTTCTTTGAAAAGAAAAGGTGTTTCATCCCCAAAAGAAACTTTTGGTTGGAGAAAGCTCGCGACCCGGGTTCAAAAGAGCCCTTTTTCTTTCCAAAGAAAAAGTGCTTCACCCCAAAAAGAAAGGGCATGAAACTCCCGGTGGGCGCATTTATGTTTACTTCCAGAAAGGCAGCTGCAAAAAAATTTCTACTTCTAGCGTTAGCTGTGATTGCGTTCTCAAGC
>CAYTXD010000141.1:1252-4117 GCA_964441305.1 Microcaldota archaeon | reverse complement strand
GAAAGGCAAAGGCGCGAGCAGATGAAAAAAACAATGGAACAGCAGATACAACAGCAGAAGCAGACACGCGCAAAAGAGGAGAAGATGGCTGCAGATGTAAAGAAGGAGGAATTGCGCTCACAGCAATATACTGCACAGGGGCTTGCGCCTGGAGAAGTTGGCGAAGTTGGAGCCGCGGTCGGACCCGAAGCAATGGCGCTTAAGGCGCAGGAAATACGCGCGCAGGCAGACCTGATTATTTCACAGGCAATGGAGAATATGGCCCCAAACATTGAGGAGCAGCTAAAGGAGCAACTCGCGAAGGGAAAGAGCATTGAGATGGCGGTGGAAGGGATTAAGGATGCGCTTCTGGCTGATGTTGCGCAGGCATTGGGCTACCGCGCGCCTGAGGGGGAGAAAGAGGAGGGAAAGGAAGGGGAGGAAGAGGAGCTGGAAACACCTGAAAAGGCAACACGGAAAGCCGAGGAGGAAGAGGAGGAGGAAGAGGCAAAAAGAAAGCTCGGCCTTATGAAAGTGAAGGAGAAGGAGGGGGAAAAAGAACTGGAATCCCTTTTCGGAAAGGTTGCAGGAATGCTGGGAATGGGAGGAAAGGAAAAGGAAAAAGAGGCGGAAGGGGAATATGCGGGGCCGGAGGCGCGCACAAAAAGCGACAAAAAGAAAGTGCTTGAAAAAGTGGAGGAGGGAATCTCCTCATGGCTCACCTCGCTCGCGCAGGCGCTGAAGCACAAAATGGAAAAGAAAAAGAAGAAAAAGGATGTGGCGGAGCTTGAGGGGCTGGAAGAGGATGAAGAAGTCAAGGAGCTGGAGGAGAAGAGAAGGGCACTCTCCGCGCTTGACGAGCATGCAATTGGCAAGAGGCAGGAGGAAATAGATGAGGAAAAGAAGAAAAAGCAGTCAATGAAAAATAAGCTTGCAAAACTGCTCGGGTTTTATGTTGATGAAGGCGAGGCAAGGGAGTTTGGGGAGAAGAAGGAAAAAGAGAAGAAAGCGCCGGAGGAAAAGGGGGAGGCGAACACTTCCGCGCTTGATATGGTTGCAAAGCTGGTGGCAAGAAAGAACGAGCTGGACAAGCTTGACGGGGAGCTGGAGGGAAAGCTCACCAAGGATGAAATGGTGAAGAAGACAATATTCAGGAAAAGGACTATTGACAAAATAAAGAGCTGGATTTCCAGGATAAGGAAGCTGGACTTCTCGCTTCTTTCCGAAAATGTGCAGGCCGCGGCAGTCCAGAACCTTGCGGGCCTTTTGAAATACGACGGGGATTTGGAAATTAAGGGGGAAGTGCTTGAAACACTTGGAAACATATACCATGAGATAAGGGAGGGAAGCCTGATAAGGGAAAGGATAAAGAGAATCCTGATACGCATGGCAAACCACGATTCCGGCTATGTGAGGCGCTCGTGCGCAAAAGCGCTTTCGGATATAGACGAGAAATGGGCTTTCCAGCTTCTTTCAATACTCATTAAGGATAAGGAGACGGATGTTAAGCTTGCGGTTGTGGAAACCCTTAAGAAAATGGTGAAGCAGGGAAGGGAGATAGACAGGGTTGCGGAGCTTCTTATGGAAAACATAGGAATGGTTGTCAAGCACAACAGGCCCGAAGCGGGAATACTCTCTTCCGGAGTGGAGGACAAGAAGCTGAAAGTAATCGCCGAGATAAGGGACCTTTTTGAGCAGCTCGGGGATGAGGCGAATGCAGTTATGCTGCTCCACACCATGGAGCTTGCGGAAATTGAGAAATCCCTTTCCAAGGATGAGGTTCAGAAGAGGGCATTATTCCTGATAAAGAACATAGAGGAACCCAGTGCGCTGGAAGTAATACTCAGGCAGTGCAGAAACAAATCCCCGATGGTGAAAATAGCCGTCCTCCACGCGCTTTCCAAATTCCGCTATGAACGGCTTTTGGAGGTTATCATGTTCCTCCTGCGCGATCCCGAGGAAAAGGTTGTTCTTGAAGCGCTGGAAACACTGGACCGGAACAGGGATGGTTTGAACACCGGCAGGGTTGAGCTTGTTTCCGCATTGCTGGATGTGAAGAAAAGGGCAACAGGGAATTTGCTGAAAAAGCTCTACTGGGTTTCAGGAAGGATGGGCATAAACCTGTAGCCCACTCGTGCCCTTTCCACTATATTTATAAATCGTTTATTCATATTCCCTATAACCAGTAGAAGGAAAAGGTTAGCGTAACATGGCAGAAGGAAAACCCAGCCCAACGGATGCACGAACCTATTACCACCGAGGTAACGCCTATTATGAAAAGGGCAATTACGATAAGGCAATTGAGAACTACAACATGGCAATCATCCTCAACCCCAACTTCTCGGAAGCGTACTTCAACCGCGGGCTCTGCTACTACAACCTGAAAAACTTCGACAAATCCATTGAGGATTACACAAAGGCGGCGGAGCTGGACCCAAGGAATGCAGTTATTTACAATAACCGGGGAGACGCGTATTACAGAAAACAGGATTTTGACAATGCAATAGTGGATTATGACAAGGCAATCTCACTCAACCCAAGGTATCTTAAGGCATTCTACAACCGGGGGCTTGCATATGCGTGCCAGCAGGATTATGAAAAGGCGGTTGAGGACTTTACAAAAGTAATTGAGCTGAACCCAAATTTCTCCGAAGCATACCATATCCGCGGTCTTGCATATGACTACATGAACAATTTCGACAAGGCAATTGAGGATTATGACAAGGCAATAGAGCTGAACCCCAATTTCACAGAGGCAATAAACCACCGCGAGCTCGCCAAAGCGAAGAAGGAGAGGGGAGTCACTTCCGATACCGGCGGAGGCGGGGGAGGCGGAGTAGGCACCGGAACCGCAGGCGGAGGGCAGCAGCAGGAAGGGGGAGGAAC
>CAYTXD010000141.1:0-1242 GCA_964441305.1 Microcaldota archaeon | reverse complement strand
CCCTGAATGCGGAAAAGCTAATCATAAAGCCGAAAATGAAATTCGTCGATGTTGCGGGAATGGAGCACCTAAAGGAGGAAATCAGGGACGCAATTGTATACCCCCTCCTACAGCCGGAGCTCGCAAGGAAATATGGAAAGCTGGGGGGAGGGGGAATCATGCTTTACGGCCCTCCCGGATGCGGAAAAACTTTCATAGTGAAAGCAGCCGCAGGGGAGTGCGAAGCGGATTTCATGAACGCGAAAATATCAGATATTGTGGACATGTACGTGGGAAACACGGAAAAGAACCTCCACGCAATATTTGAGGCGGCAAGAAACCATTCCCCATGCATTGTTTTCTTTGATGAGATGGAAGCCCTGGGAGGAAGGAGGGACGCCTCTGCCGCAGGCGGGCAGAATTACATGAAAATGGCGGTGAATCAGCTTCTTTACGAAATGGATGGGGTGGAGGCCGCAAACAAAAATGTTCTTGTGCTCGGCGCAACCAACGCCCCCTGGGATGTCGACCCCGCATTAAGGCGCAGCGGAAGGTTCGGAAAGTCGATATATGTCCCTGCCCCGGATTTCACTTCAAGAAGGGAGATTTTCAAGCTGCACTCAAAGAAAAGGCCGGTGAAGAAGAATATTGACTTCAACCGGCTTTCGTCATGCACAATCGGGTATGCCGCCGCAGACATCAAGGCGCTCGTGGACATGGCATCCGCAATCCCCTGGAAGGAGGCGTTCAAGACTGGAGTGCAGAGGGATATTAATATGGGGGATTTCATCAAGTCGATAAAGAAAAAGAAATCGACCCTGCCCCCATGGTACGACCAGGCAAAAAAGCAGATAGGGGAGCAGGAGGAGAGGTCCGTTATTGACGGAAAGGAACATGTTAAAGTCACCGAGAGCAAGCTCGGGCAGGCGGAAAGAGATCAGTTCAAAGTCCTGCTTGACGTCATCAAGCACAGGAACGAGTGGTACTACAAGGCATATGTTATGCTGCTCAAGAACTTTGCACTGTTCAACCCAATTCCCTTTCCCTATTTCCTTTTCAAATGGTTTGGATGAGGTGCAGAATGAGGGCATATTTACCAATCCTGTTGGCACTGCTTTTCTCGGTTTGCGCATTCCCCCTTTCCTCAATTCCCCACTCCTCATTTCAGGAAGGTTCACTTTCCCTGGATGTTGACGTTCCGGACAAGAATTTCTCCCATTCCACCGAAACAATCAATGTCAACGCGACAATAGAGAACCCCAC
>CAYTXD010000140.1:0-4208 GCA_964441305.1 Microcaldota archaeon | reverse complement strand
TCTTCAATCTTTAATGGTGAATTTATGCCTGATGAAAAAAAGCACATTACATTCGATTCCTCGAGCTCAATTTCATGCTCGGAGCTCATAGGAAGGAAAGTGCTTGCGAAAAACGGCGAGAGGATTGGCGTGGTTGGCGAAGTTATGCTCAACCCAAAGGACTTCTCGCTTGACTACATAAAAGTTGACAAGGGAATTTTCTCAAGCGACTATTATGTCGGCTCCGGCTACATTGAAAGCATTTCAAGAGACGGCGCGGTCCTTAATGTGGTTCCCGTGATTGAGCTTGAGGGAAAAACAGTATTCGACTGCAATGGAAAGAAAGTTGGCGAAGTAAAGGAAGTTGACCGCCTGAGTTCCAAAAACGAGGTATTCATGCTCATAGTTTCCCAGGGGCCGGGAAAGAAGGACCTCAATATTGGCGAGTCCCAAATCATGGAAATGGGAAAGAGCATAATACTTAGGAAGGAACTGTCCGTTGAAGAGGCAAAAGGGTGATCGCTTGTCCGAAAACAAGATAATTTTAGATAAAAGATACCATCTAAGTCCCGCAATGATATTTGTGTGGCTTATTCCTGAAGCCCTTACTATACTTGCGTTATGGCTTATTTTCAATGCTGCAATAGCTGTTTCACCTGACCTGTTTGGAATATGGGATTATGATTTGCTGTTTCCAGAGCATTCATTGATTTTCCTCGGGCTTATGCTTGTTGCATTCATGCTTCCCACATTTATTCACACAGTTCTCAGGTACCTCCATTTCTCATACATGCTTACGGATGACGCGATAATTAGGAAAGAGGGAATAATCCATGTTAAAAGGAGGGCAATACCCTACAGCAGCATCCAGAATTTGACAACCCGGCAGCCGCTGCTTTACAGGCTTCTTGGAATTTTCGAGATTAGAATTGAAACAGCAGGACCCCATGAGCGGCTTTCCAAAGTAATAATTCCCGGAGTTGATGACAATATGCTCAACCTGATAATCGACTATGTTTCCCTTGTTTCCAACCTGACCTCCGGAAACGAGGGGGATACATTCACCTCTCCGAAAGCGGCCGAGCCCGAGCAGGAAACCACCAACGAGCTTCTCAAGGAGCTTATTCACGAAACCCGCGAACTCAGGAAAGAAGTGAGGGGCGAAGAAGGGGGAACTGTGGAAACCAAGGAAACCAAGAAACCGAAGAAAAAAAGCAAAAAGAAAAAGAGGCAGAAAATAAATGAGCAGGGGAGCTTGACAGAGGGAATACAGAAAAAGAGGAAAAAAGCAAAAAGTAAGAAGAAAAGCGGAAAGAAAAAGCAGTGAATGCGGCAAACAATGTCTGCCGGGATATGGAAAGAAGATTCGCACCCATAACCCGAAACAACCTCCTTTACTCCCTACCGGTACATCTTTGAATCCGGCTCGCCTTTTGCAATCTTCTGCGCCTTTTTCTGCATCTTGCTTTTTCTTGTTGCGCCTACAGTTTTTGCCGATTTAAGCCCTTCCTTGATTTTCTCAAATGCCGAAGCAAGCCGCTTCCATTCTGGTTTGTCGACTTTCATCCCCTTCTCAAGCTTCTTGAGCTTGCCAATCATCTTAAGTGTGGATTTTTGAAACTCGGTGGTAAAGATCCTTTTAACCTGCATGTCCACAAGGGCATCCTCAATTAGCTTGACGAGTTCCTTTCTTCTTCTTTCCATTGGAGATGTTTTTGCCATGCGTTTAAATTCCCGTTAGCGAATATAAATTTATCTGTGCTCCCCCTTTCCATATAACAACTTTTATAAAGCGCATCTCCGAACTCCTTTTGTGCTAGGTGAACTGTTTCCATCACTGTTTTACGGGTTTCTCCAGTTCATTGTGGGAACCCTTGCCGCTATAGGCGCGATATACCTAGCCCTTAAAATGTCCGAAAGGTACAGGAAGGACATTTCCGACTTGCACCAGGTAAGGGCGGGGAATATAGCGGTCGGAATACGGCTTGCCGCATTCGTATTCACAATATCTGTCCTTGTAAGGCAGGGAGTGTTGAACCTAACCAGCATGGTTGCGCCTGGCCAGAACCTTGCGGAGCTCCAATTCTCTTTCCTTATAGGTGTTGCCGCCCTTTTGCTCTGGGTGTTCTTCGCAGTTCTCTGCATAATTCTTGCAATGTATATTTTTGACGTGATAGTGGGAAAGGAATACAAGGTGGACTTTATCGCGCAGGGAAATGTTTCAGCCGCAATACTCCTTACCGGAGTCCTTTTCGGAATAACATATGTTATACAAGCTGCACTGGAAAGAATGCTGGCCGCAGCTGATATCGCAAAAATACTTCTGATGTTGGGTGTTTCATGATGGCAAGGGAAGACATGACGCAGGTCGTAAATTCCATAGTCAGCGAGGAAGTCAGAATTAGCAAGAAATGGGAAAACGCAAAGCACGATTACGTGAGCCAGCTCAGGGAAATACGCCTTTCCGAGGAAAAGCTGGTGGAGGAGGCGGACAAGGAGGCAGAGGAGATTCTGAAGGGAAAAAGGGAAAAAGAGGAGAAAAAGCTCGAGAAATCCCTTGGGGAGGAAAAGAAAAAGACCCAAAGAAAAATCAGGGCAATAAAGCCTCCCCGGAACGTTGGCAGCAAGATTTTGGATGTGTTGGTAAGATGCTGATGAGGCCCGCAAAACTGAAATTCATGACAACAGTCATGCCCAAGCAGTATGAGGACGAATTTTTTGAGAAGCTAAAGTTCGCGGGAATCGCGGAAGTGACTAACCCTCCTGAAGAGCTGAAGAAAGTTCCCTCCCTGCTTCAAACTTCCGCGGAAACAAGAGAGGTGGTGCGCCAGCTGCTTAAGCTTGATTACCTCATTGAAAAGCTTGATGTGAAAGGGGGAGAGAAGCTCGAGGTTGTTGACGATCCGCTTGCCGAGGCGCAGGACATTGCAAAAGAGATAGACGAAACTTTTGCAAAGCTGAAAGAAGTGAAAAACGAAGGGGATGAAAAAAAGGCAAAGCTTGAGAAGCAGAAAGACCTGGTGGAGGCGCTTGGAAATCTACGGCTCGGCCCTTCGCCATACTGCTTTCTTATGCAGCTAAAGGATGACAAATGGGTTGAAATTGAGAAGAAGATGCTTGCCGAAGTTGGGGATTTCACACATCTTAAAAGGGGGATGCCTTCCGCAAGGAACCTTATACTGGTTATTTCAAGAAATAGGTACAAGAAGGCCCTTTCGGAAATTCTTGAAACAGAAGATATTGAATTCGTGCACGGAAACCCCGAAAAACTAATTGAAAAAATCGAAAAGAAGCTTTCAGCATGGGAGAAGAAGACACGCGACGCGGAGGAACAGGTATCAATGCTTTCCGAAATCCACGGAAACCGCCTTCTTGCCCTCAAGGAACAGCTGGAATTCAGGCTCAAATCCCTTGACAAGATTTCCCTTTCACTCAATTCCAGGTACAATATGGTAATGAGTTTCTGGGTTGCGGAAAAGGATGCGGGTAATTTTCTGGAGATAGTGAACCAGACGGCTGGAGACAATGTCGTTGTCTTCTCTGAAGATGCAAAAGAATCTGGAAGAAGCCCGCCGACAATGCTTTCCAACTTCTTTTTGTTTGTTCCATTTGAGAAGTTCATGTACGACTTCGCCCTTCCGAGCTACGGGGAGATAGACCCGACCCCGGTAATTGCAATAATGTTTCCAATATTCTTTGGCATGATGCTTTCGGATGGGGCTTATGGAATAGGCCTTCTCCTGCTTTCCATTTTCATGCTTTTCAAATACAAATACGGGGAGGCGAGGGAGTTTGCCAAGCTTCTCATTCCCTGCTCCTTTTCAACCATTCTTTTCGGTTTCATATTCGACAGCTGGTTCGGATTCCAGCTCAGCGGGGCCATTATCGACCCCCTGAGAAAGCCGGTGCTTCTCATAATGCTCGCAGTTGCAGTCGGAATTCTTTACATCAACTTCGGGCTTCTGCTTGGTGCAGTGCAGAAACTATTGAAAAGGAATTGGAAGGAATTATTTATAGAGGAGATTAGCTGGTGGACATTGCAGCTCGGCATAATCCTGCTTGTTGCGCCCGCTCTTGTACCAAGCTTCCTGCCTGCCGCAATCCCGCTGGCGGAGCTTTTCATACTCGCGCCAGTAGTTGGCAGGGTGCTGGTGAAGGGGCCGCTTAACGTGCTTGACTTTCCGAGGTTCTTTTCTGCAATTGTTTCATTTTCAAGGCTCGCGGCACTG
>CAYTXD010000139.1:0-4223 GCA_964441305.1 Microcaldota archaeon | reverse complement strand
TATGCCTGCGCCGGAGTTGATAAAGAGGGCGGCATCGTTGATAGAAGAGAAATGCAGCGAACTGGAATCCCAGGTCGCGGAGTTAGGCAAGTAAATGCGGGGGTTCCAGAGCCTGGTCAGAGCCTTTCTTTTTCTTTTGGAAAAGAAAAAGAAACCCTCGGGAAAGAAAAAGAAAACCGAGGTTTTCATGCTCCCGGAATAATGGGCAGGGTTGAGGGCCCTGTGGCTTTAGTGCCTTCGAGGGTTCGAACCTTTTTCTTTCTTTAGAAAAGAAAGAAAAATCTTTGACGGCTTCGCCGTCAAAATTTGACAACGAAGTTGTCAATCCTTCATGAAAAAGAAAGAAACAGGTTGCCCAAAAAAGCACGCCGGAAAGCTTCCGGATGCTGGCACTCCCTTCCCCCGCATTTTCTTTGAAAAGAAAATATTTGGAAAAGTGATGTTATGAAAAAAGGACGAACGAATAAGGAGCTTCTATCCCTTTGCGGAAAGCTCAAGAAAACCAAGAAAGGTATATGGAAAAGGGTGGCTGAGCTCCTGGAATGTGCAAACCGCTCAAGCATTGCAGTTAACATAAGCAAGCTTAACGAGTCAGCAAAAGAAGGCGAGCAAGTAATTGTGCCTGGAAAGATTCTCGGGGCTGGAGAGCTCAAGAAAAAAGTAAATGTCGCAGCATTTGCCTTTTCCCAGGGAACAAAGGAAAAAATTGAGAAGGCGGGAGGAAAATGCCTCACAATTGAGCAGGCCCTTAATGAAAACCCAAAGGGCACGAATGCCAGGATAATCGGGTGATATTATGCTAGTAATAGACGGAGAAAACTTAAGGCTGGGAAGGCTTGGGACAATTATAGCAAAGGAGCTTATGAAGGGGGAGGAAGTCCACCTCATAAACTCCGAAAAGATGATAATTACTGGAAACAAAAAGCAAATTGTTGATAAGTTCATTACAAGGAGAAACGTAAAGAACAAGGCAAACCCAGAACATTCTCCCCACTGGCCCAGGGTGCCTAGGATGCTTGTAAAAAGGATGCTAAGGGGTATGCTTCCCTGGAACACAAAAAGGGGAAGGGAGGCCTACAAGAGGCTTCGCGTTCATGAGGGAGTGCCGGGAAAGCTTGGGGAGGCAAAGAAATTCCCTGAGCTTGATGGAACAAAACAGAGGAAATACCTGACTGTCAGCGAGCTATGCAGGCAGCTGGGATACAATGCGTGATATTATGGCAGCAAAAAAGAAAAAAGTGAAAAAGAAAGCCCCTTCAAAAAAGAAGGACAAGGGCATTGTCAAGAAGGGAAAGCGAAAGAGGAGCATTGCCCGAGCTTCAATCAAGAAGGGAAGCGGAAGGGTGAGAGTAAACAGCAACTCTCTTGACTCATATTCCAATAAATACTTGAAGGCAATCATTTCCGAGCCCCTGAATCTTGCAGGCACTCTTGCAAATGATGTGGACGTTCAGGTAAATGTCATGGGCGGCGGAGAATTCGGCCAGGCCCAGGCATGCAGGAGCGCAATTGCAAAGGCACTTGTTGTCTATTCAAGCGATGATGATTTAAGAAAAAGGATGCTGGAACGCGACAGGTCACTTTTGGTGGACGATGTCAGGCGTGTGGAGCCAAAAAAATACCAGGGCCCCAAGGCACGTGCAAGATTCCAGAAATCGTACAGGTGAGGATATATGTATTTTCCGGTAAGGTGTTTCACATGCGGCGCGGTCATTGCAGACCTGTATGAAGAGTATGAAAAGCAGGTTCGCGAAGGAAAGGACCGCGCTGAAGTGCTCGATGAGCTTGGAGTGGAAAGGTACTGCTGCAGGCGGATGTTCTTCGGGCACGTGGAGATAATGGACAAGGTTATCCGCTACGAGAAGCTTTAGCTTCTCTAAAAAGGTTTTTCCAATGGCATTATCTCCCTTTTTGGTTTTCTTTTTTATATTTAATGGGACCGTAGTGTAACCTGGCCATCATGCTGCCTTGGGGTGGCAGTAATCCGAGTTCAAAACTTTTTGATCGTGTCGATAAAAAGACACCAAAAAGGGCGGAAACTCTCGGCGGTCCCATCAACCTTTTTCTTTTTTGTAAAAAAGAAAAACGTTGACGAAAAAGAAAAAACCACTACTAAAGAAACGTTGACGAAAAAGAAAAAACCACTACTAAAGAAACGTTGACGAAAAAGAAAAAACCACTACTAAAGAAACGTTGACGAAAGAAAAAGAACATTTTTTCCGAGGATACCTTTATAAACTATTTTTACTCTAAGAAACACACTACTTGCTTAGGTGCAAGTATTCCCGAAGAGTTGGGCCCGCTTTCGCGGAAACCATGCGGGGGACTTGGAATTGGTGATTTGAAATGAAGGATTTACTGGTAAAGCAGGAGAAGTACTTGGAGGCAGGAATACATATTGGGACAAGGATGAAGCTCTCGGACATGAACAGTTTTATTTACAGGGTAAGGAATGACGGACTTTACATTTTAGACTTAAAGGAAATTGATGCAAGGATTAGGATTGCTGGAAAGATGCTCGGGCTCTATAAGCCAGAAGATGTGCTTGTTGTGGCTTCCAGAACATATTCTGCAAACTCCGCACAGAAATTCTGCGACATAATCGGATGCAGGCTCGTAACTGGCAGGTTTATACCTGGAATGCTCACAAATGCTGAAAGGGACGATTTTATTGAGCCAAAGGTTCTGCTCGTTTGCGACCCAAAGGGCGAAAAGCAGGCAGTCAAGGAAGCAGGAGTTATGGGAATACCCGTAATCGCCCTATGCGACACGGACAATACAACTTCGTTTGTTGACTTGGTTGTTCCATGCAACAACAAGGGAAGAAGGTCGCTTGCGCTTATCTTCTATCTGCTTGCAAGGGAATATTTCATGCAGGCAGGCAAAATCTCATCATATGATGGATTTGAACAGCCGATAGAGGACTTTGAAAGCCCCACTGCACAACAAGTGAAAGAAGCGGCAGTTAAGGAAAAATCAAAGAAGAAGGAAAAAGCAAAGGAAACGGAAGAGCCGGAATCAGGGGAAGATAAAGGAGAAAAAGAAGAGGAAGAAAAAGAGGAAAAGAAGCCGGCAAAAAAGAAGGCAGTGAAGAAAAAGAAGGCAAAGCCAAAGAAGAAAGAGGAAAAGAAGCCTGAATCCAAAAAAGAAGAAAAGGAAGAGGAAGGCGAAGGCGAAGGAAAGAAGAAGCCAGTAAAAAAAGAAGAAAAGGAAGAGGAAGGCAAGGAGAGCAAGGAAGAGAAGACAGCAGATAAAGAGAAAAAGGAAAAACCAAAAAAGAAAGCCGAAAGCAAAAGCGAAAACGTGAACGACAAGGAAGAGAAGGAAAAAGAGCCTGAAAAACCGAAAGAAGCAGAAAAGGGCGAGGGAAAAGAAGAGAAGGAAACCGGAGAAACAAAATCAGCAGAAGAGAAGAAGGAAGCGGAAGAATAAATGAATACTGGAAAAGAAGATATTAAGGAAGGGAAGTCCCCCTGAATAAAGAAGCGGAAGAGTAAATGAGTACTGTAAAAGGCGGAAGAGTAAATGAGTACTGGAAAAGGGCGGACAAGTTAATGAGTTGCTAATTTCTTTCGGGTAAGCAAAATGCCATAGGATTCACAATTCTGCTCCCAGGCTATTTTTACTCAAATTTTGAAAGGCAGTTCCTTTCAGTGTTTTCAGATTCAATGTTATTGCAGTAGCTTGAATCTTCTTGCTGAATCGCAACTTTATAGTAGCAGGTGTCCTTCCACTGCGGCACATTTATTTCCGCGCAGCGCTCCGGGCTGATATCCTCGCCTGAAACAAAAACCTGACTGTAGCATCTGCTCCGGTAATGGCCAGTATCTATTCCGTTGCATACTGTCGGGTTGTTCAGGTGAAGTGCAACTTTCAGGTAGCAGTCATTTTTGCTCGTGGGCGTTTCGCTATCCCCACACACCTCATACTCCCCGGTGGCTTTTGCATATTCCTCCAGGCAGTCATCCTTGTTCCAGTCGTAATTAGTATCCTGGCAATACATCGGGTTCTCCCTCATTATCGCAATCTGTGTATAGCAAGAATTCTTGTACTCCGAGCCTTCAGTAATCATTGCGCAAAGTCCCGGCTCGTTCTCATGAATCGCGACCCTCTCATAGCAGTAATCCCTGCTTGTCTCATATCTCAGCTCCGAGCATTTCGCATCTCCTGTCACTATCGAAAGGCATGCCTTTTCAACAAAATCCCTTTCAATCATTTCACAT
>CAYTXD010000138.1:0-4237 GCA_964441305.1 Microcaldota archaeon | reverse complement strand
AAAGCGCCACCAAAAAAGACGAGTCTCCCATCGGGCCCGCTTGCTTTTTTTCCAAAGGGGTTTATGCAATGCAGATCACAATAATACCAACCGCGCACGTTTCAAAACAAAGCGTAAACAAGGTTCGCACCACAATAAGTGCAGGGAATTTTGATATGGTGGCTGTCGAGCTCTGCAAAAGCAGGCTCCATTCCCTTCTTTCGGGAAAATCGCCAACCCCCACACAGCTTCTTTCCAGGCCGGAGTATGCCATCCTATACCTTCTCCAGCAGGCAATAGGAAAAATATTCAGGGTGAAGCCAGGCTCGGAAATGATGGAGGCAGTGAAGCTTTCCCAGCAGAAAAAGCTTCCGCTTCTTCTTGCCGACCGGCCAATTCAGGTTACAACAAAGAAAATTTCCCAAATACCAATAAAGGAAAAGCTCTCCATGGTTTCCGAGGTTTTCTCCGCCCCTCTTAAAAAGAGAAGGTGGATTTCCCTTGCGGACATGACAAACTACAAAAAAATACACCCAATTCTTGAGGAATTCAGGGAGAAATTCCCCAAGACATTCCAATATATTGTGGATGAAAGGAACAGGGCAATTTTCCAATCCCTGCTCAATTTCCCTGACAAGAATATTGCCTTGGTCGTTGGCGCAGGCCATGTTCCGGGAATTATCGATTTGATTAAACAGCACAATTTAAATTCCGAAAGCAAAATAGAATACGTGGTTGCATGAACACAAAATCCCTTCTGGTTAAACCAAAACCCACCTCCGTCCTCCTTCTTCTCAAGGACACTTCAAACGAATGGTATCCCTCCAAACTTGCGCGCGAAGCGGGAGCCACCTACGTTTACACCACCCAACTTTTGAGCAAATTTGAGAAAGCGGGGCTGGTCAGGTTTTCTTTCCAGGGGAAAACAAAGATGGTTACACTGACTGAAAAAGGGGTAATTGTTTCAACTGCGCTGGAGGAACTGGTTAAGAAAATTGAGCCCCCCGAACAAAAAGAAGAAAAACCTCCCCAGCCCACCGAAGAGCAATCCGAAGACCGGGCGATTGTTTAAATGTTCACTATTCAACCGCCCTCAGCTCAACCATCTTCTTTACCGAATTCAGGACATGGTTATAGTCCCGGTAATGGGAAAAAACCTTTACCAGAACCTTATGCGTGCCTGGTGGAGTCCCGCTGTTTCCATATACTCCTACATTCAGTTCCTTTGTCTCCCCTCCCTGAAGGTATCCAAGCCGCACTTCCTTAACCTTGTTCATTCCCACGTTGTCAAACCCAAGCTTCTTTCCAACCTTCACAACAACAGAAGTGAGAAGCTGCTCCTCGGTTCTATTGGTGACTTCCACTATCAAATCAACACTCTCATTTTTTCTTGCTGTAATCCTCAGGGGCCTAAACGAAGTCTTTATTTTATACGGCACCCCCCTTACCAATTCTTTTCCAACATCCTTTTTACCAAAAATATCAAGTATATCCATCGGCACCACCTGGCAGTATTAACTTCAATAATATTTTAAACCCTGACTGCAAATTCCTCTTATGGCGTGCAAGCCCTCAATCAGCGGTTCGAAGGTTGTAATGGATTGCCTTACCTGCGGTCTTGAGCTTGGCTCCAGCAAATGCCTGAACTCTCACCTGAAGACGCTCTCAACTTTTGAGCATGATTTCACCACCATGAAATACGAAGAGGAGATAATCGTCGATTTCGACAAGGAGAAGGCACGGACAATAACTGAATATCTCAAAATTATTCGCCAGCTGGAATCCATAATACTGAATCCCGAAACATACGGCCATACCCAGGACGAGCAATACAGCAAGAGGAAAAAAGCCCTTGAGGAATTTTATGAATACGTTTTCATGAGCCCGATTATGGCTGCGAGGACTCTTGAAGAATACAGTGAGCCCCTCCCCCAAAAAAAGGTATTTGTGGAGGGATACCGAAAATTCCAGGCGTGGATTAATGGCATACTCAAGACATACAAAAACTCAAGACTTTACAAACTCTGCGAAAAAACCGGGGACTTGCGGCAGGCATTTCTCTCCCTTCTAGGGGTTAAGAGCCTTTACTTCATCTCTTCATTCATACTCGAAAAGCCAGACAACGCAGAACCAATTGACTCGCCTGATGCCAACTATGATTTGGGCTACGGAATAACCACGAAGATATATAATATTCCAAAAAGCGAGGCAAACCTCTATGTGCAGGAAAACCCCCAAGTTGAAAACATGCCCAGGGAACTTCAGAAGCTCCTCAAGGAAGCAATTAACGCAGGAATGAAAGAAAACCTTGAGAATGTCGACTTTACAACAATTTACGATACCAAGATGAGGGAATACCGCGCCCACTTCCTAAACGAGGCAGCCTTGCGCGGAATTGAAATAACGCCCCAGCAGGCACTGGCGATGGGGAGGGAGGCCGCCTCTTGGACCGTCGGCCTGGGCGCGCCGATTGAAAACATGGGGCTGGACAACGAGAACATAACAGACATATACATAGACAGCGAAAACTCCCCCCTTTACATTGAGCATGCCAAATTCGGGCTCTGCCACACCCTTTGGAGATACAACCACGAAATGCTGGAGCACGCGTTCAGGAACATAATCGCAGTTACCGGCCACACCCGAAAATTCGATGAGAAAAACCCGGTTGTCGATGTGATGCTTACAAGGCTCAATATGAGGTGCCACCTACAAAGGCCGCCCGCCACATTCGGGGACCTCCAGGCCGCGCTGAGAATGGGAAAGGACAAGCCATTCACCTACCCACTTTACCTAAATTACCGTTCAATGTCCGCCTTCTTTGCGGGCTATGACGACTTAATGGTCTCGCTTGGCTGCAGCGAGGCAGTTCTCGGGCTGAAGGGGGTGGGAAAGACCGCATACACCTCTGCAAAAATCTCTTCAATAGGAACGAAGAAAAGAATCCTCCCCATACAGGACATTGAGGAAATTCCTACCCGCGCGTACCGGAAAAGGGGGTTCCACATCGGAGCAATGAGGGTACAGAGTTCGGACAAGGAAGTCACAGGAACAACAAATGAGCTTGATCTTGTGTCAATGGCAAATGCTTCACTCCGTATGGGGGACTCGTGCCTCATAATCAATGAAATCCGTTCCCGGCTTGCAATCCAGGGCGTGGTGAACTTGCTCAACACCCAGCCGGGGGTTTTCCTTCTTTACAACCTCCACGCCCAATCCCTGCAAGACATTGCCGACCGGCTGGAGCTTGTATTCGGTGTTCCCAGCGCCTCGATGTTTACAACCGACCGCTACTCTTTCCTGAAAAAGGTCCGGTTCGGGAGAAAAGGGAGGATATACCGCGTACTCGGAAGCCAGTATGAAACCAACCAGAAGGACCACAAATACGAGGAGATATTCACATTCAAGAGGGGCACGGACATTGATTCCTCCCAGCTGATATGCAAATTCGTGGAGAACCCGGAAGCAAACGAATGGACCCTGGAAGGCCTTTCAATGGAGAAAATTGCCTCCGAACTCAGAATATCCTTCATACCCTCTGCGTTGGAGCGCAGGTCAAAGGAAACCGGAGTTCCGCCTAAAGGATATGTGACACAGGCGTTTTTCAAGGGAAAGGTCTACTCACAAATTCTGAAAACCAGCCAGGAGCAAAACGACAAGGAATTCCTTGAGATTGATTTTGTCCTCAGGGTGAATTCCGCGGCAAACATGCTTCTCAAGGAGTTGGAGCAGGCAGACGGAACCATTGACTGGAAGGAGGTTGACGCCCGCTGGGCCGCCAAATATCCCGAATTGGTAAAAAAAGAGATTCAATACCGCGCCGAAACGAAGGCGAATGCCGGAACGCGCCCGCCATCTCCAGCGGAGATGCAGAAGTCCGCCGCTCAACAGCAGCAGGAAATGCCTCCACAGGCAGAACAGGCAGAATCTGGAGAGCCGCCTCCACAGGCCTAATTTTAATAAAAACATCAGGGTGAATTACATTCATGGGTATTCAGGAAAAGATAAAGAAAATAGAGGATGAGCTTGCAAAGACGCAGAAGCACAAGGGCACCGAGTACCATATCGGCCTGCTGAAGGCAAAGCTTGCCAAGTACAGGAAGGATGCAAGCGCGTCCTCCAAAACAGGGGGCGGCGGGGGATTTGATGTAAGAAAATCCGGAGACGCCACAGTCGTATTCATCGGCCTTCCCAGCGTCGGAAAATCTACTCTCCTTTCGGCGCTCACAGGGGCAAAATCAAAGGCCGCCCGATTTGT
>CAYTXD010000137.1:0-4256 GCA_964441305.1 Microcaldota archaeon | reverse complement strand
CCCGGAATCTCTCTTTCCCCGTTCACGGCTGTCCCTGCTATCTCTTCCGCTCTTTCTTCCGTTATTCCTTCCCTTGCCATTTTCTTCAGTTGCCTGTTCAATAGGCACTTTCGCCCTAAGGCATTTGATTAGCTCCTTTCTGGAGAGCTCCTCCACTTCTTTTCCTGGAGGCGCCCTTGCAACGTAGTCGATCTCTCCCGCGTCCGTCAGGGCGCGACGGATAATATCTCCCCCTCTGTCACCATCAAGGAACAGGGTAGTTTCCTTTTTTCTGGTCAGGTCTGTTACAGTTTTGGGCGCCTTTGCACCCCCGACTGCAATTGCATTGTTTATGTCGTTTTTCAGGAGGTTCAATACATCTGCCCTTCCTTCAACGACAATAACCTCGTTCGACCTGCCGATGTGCGGCCCTGCTGGGCATTTGTCGGGCCCGTATGTTCCGATTTCCGCAATTTTTACCTCATTTCTCACAAGGTCCGAAATTTCCTTGCTCTCCGGAATCTCGGTTACATGCATGTTTCTCAAAAGCGATTTTGCCCTGTCAACAAGCTGCCTCCTCTTAATGCTTCTCGTATCCTCGATTTTCTCAACTTTGATTTTCGCATCGCATGGACCAACACGGTCAACACTTTCAAGCGCTGCAGCCAGTATGGATGTTTCCACCATATCCAAAGAGGACGGAAGCGTAATTGTTCCAGTGTTCTTCCCCCCCTTTGGTTTCAAATCAACCTCAATTCTGCCAATCCTTCCGTTCTTCTGCAAATCCCTCAAGTCAAGCTCGTCTCCTAGAAGCCCCTCAGTCTGGCCGAAAATCGCGCCAACAACATCGGACTTGTCAACAAGCCCCCCAATTTCTGCATTTGCGTAAACCAGGTATTTTACCGTATCAATGTATGTCTTTCCCATTATATCACCTTTTGTTGCTTATTCCTAACTCGTTCATCTCCACTTCAAATTTCCCTAATTTTCCAGCCATTTCTTCGAATCTATCAAGATTAAGGAGTTTTGAAAACCTCTTCCTGGCCCGGGAATCAGACACTATCCTGTGCGAGGCAAGGGCCTCTTTCAAAGAATCACAGAGCCTGTCTCCGGTCCTGTCCAAATCAGTCAAAATAATGGCTTCCCCTACTCCTCTCTCTGCCAATTCTCTGGCAAATTCATCAATTCTTCCATTTAAAGTGCAGATGTCCAAAAAGCCCAATTTCTCAAGGGCCATTCTATCCTTTTTTCCTTCAACAATTACAGTAGACGAAATAGAATTCTCCAGCAACTGGTCAAGCTCTTTACCCTTCCTTTCCAGAAGAGACCTTTGCAAGGAACATTTTCTCATCGCAATCCACTGCAATGGTCTTCTTCCTACTCTTCAAGCCGCGCATGAGCCGAACATCGCACCCAAGAAATCCGGAGAGCCGCTTCACAAGGCCCAAATTAGCCTTGCCTGCTTCCGCTTTCTCCGGAAGCCAAACTTTCAGCTTTCCATCCTTTTCCTCGACTGCAAACCTTTTTGCGTTCGGAACCACATGCACCTCTTTTTCCATTTTTTCACTTGAATGATTGAGTAAGAAAAAAACCTTTTTTTGTTAATTTTTCACCTTATTTTTCTGTTTTGTTATTATGTGCTGTGCACTGTTGACAAATTGCTCATCGAGCGTGTCTCCCACTGCCATCCATGCACAGCGCCAATTTCTTGGCATTATATTTACTCATTCCCTCCTTATAAACCTTCCTGAGCCCTGCATTCGGGGCAAAGGAGCCTTCTTTCCACTCTCCTCAAATCATCGGAGTAAGCCCCGCAGCTCCCGCACTGGCCTGCCAAATACATATCTTCCCTGTAATGCTCAAGCTCAGCCCCTTCCAGGATTACATCTATCAAACCGGGGTATGTTTTCACTAAATCTCCCTGGGTGATGATTCCCACAAGCTTCTTATCCTTGTTTATCACCGGCAATCTCTTGATTTTGTTGCTTTTCAACGCCATTGCCGCTTTCTGTATGGTGTCTTTCGCTTCAATCACCCTCAAAGGTGTTGACATTACCTGTTTCAAGGTAACCTTTTTCGGGTCCTTTCCCTCAACCATCACCTTGTGCACAAGGTCCCTTTCGGTAACTATCCCCTCTGCCTTTCCTTTTTTGGTGACGATTATTGAACCCACATCCGTTTTCTTCAGCAATTTTGCCGCATCCATTGCGGTCTTGCTCTCTGCGAGGGTGATAACTCCAATAGTCATCACATCCCCAATCCGAATGTCCGTTTCAATTGTCATGCAATTACCTCCCTATTAAGCGGAAAAAGCTGCAAACCAGCCCCTCCGCACTAAACCCCTATTCCATGTCTAGCTTTAAAAACATTCTACAGCTTAAACTAGGTGTGAGCTGATGGCATTCGGAAGGTATTCAAAGGGAAGCAGGACTGAGCGCGAACTCATAAAACTTTTTCAGGAAAAGGGCTTCTCGGTAATACGCTCGGCAGGAAGCGGCGTGGGCACACCTTCTCCCGACATTCTTGTTTTCAGGCACGGAAGGCAATACGGCTTTGAGTGCAAGGCATGGGACCGAGGCAGCTTAAATTTAGATAAAAAGCAGGTAGAGGACTTGAAGATATGGGGCGACAACACCGGCATAACTACAATGATTGCCTGGAGGATTAGCAGGGTCGGCTGGCGCTTTGCATACCTGAGCGAGCTGCAGGAGCGCGAAAAAAGCTACTCAATTACTAAAGATCGCATCCTTCTGCTTGACATAAACATGGAACAGCTTGCAGGGGACTAGCTTACTGCAGTATGCCACTGGCAGGACTTTAGCCGATATTCGCGGGCCTTTCCTTTGCCTCATCAAGCATCCTGTTCCTTTTCACCAATTTCACCGCACTCTCAACACTCCTTTTAGCATACTCGTCGATCCTTTCCTGCCCCTGCAACCTAGTCATGCCCGGCCCGCTTATCCCAAGCCCTGCCGGTTTCCCGTGTTCCAGCGAAAGGTCAATGATTTTTCTTGCGGCATGCTGCGCAACAACCTGGTCATGCTCGGTGTCCCCCTCAAGCACCGCGCCGAGGGTAACAACCGCATCAACATCCTCCTTTTCCATCAACTTCTTGATGGCAATCGGCGCGTCAAAAGCTCCAGGCACGCGGAAAACGTAATTCACATCAGTTTCCAGAAAGCGCGCATGTGCTTTGGCCCTCTCAAGCATAAGCTCTGTAATATCCGCATTCCATTCAGCCACAACAAATCCCAACCTTATTTTTTCCATATTTTTCACCTCTCAATTAACATTCCCTCAAGGCCTCAAAGGCCCTACATTCTCCTTACCCTGCCTTTCCCCTGTACCCGCCCTTTTCGCAAGCTTCTCGGGGTATTTCACAAGCGCAATCGCATTGTGCGCGTGCTTTCTTGCCCTGTTTTCGCAAATTTTATGCAACTCCTTATCATCTCCTCCCTCATCCTCGTGCACAAACACCTCAACTATATGCTTGTTAACCATCAACTGCGCCTGGATAAGGCCTGTGCTTGCCTCATGCGCGCACTGCTTGTCTATCTCTTCCTTCCCGGGCATCCCAAGCGCAATGCAAACCTCGCACCCTTCCTCCTCAACCAATTTCTTGCACGCTACAGGCAAGTCCTTCATCCCCGGAACAGTTCTCCTGACAATTTGCACAAAGGAATAGTTTCCCTTAATCTCTTCCTCAACAAACGCGCCCATGTCCACGCGCGCAAACATCGTGTCCACAATGCCCACTTTCATCTTTTCCACTCTTTGTACGCTTCAATAATCTCCTTCCCTGAAACAAACTCAAGCCTTTTTTCCTTTGCATACTCCCCCGACTTTTCCTCAGAAAGCGCATTCCCATCCTCTCCAAGCATCTCGCAAATCATCGCAAACTGGGAAATTCCCGCCATCTCGCAGAGGGCAACAGAAAGCTCGGTATGCCCCTGCCTCCCGAGAACCGAATTCTCATGGGCAATGAGGAGATGCACGTGCCCCGGGGACCTGTAATTTTTCGCAAAACTCCCCTCGTCCATTTTAGGCAATCCACTAACCGCCAATGCCCTGTCCCTGTCAGTCACACCCGTAAAACCTTCTCTGTGATTAACAGTAACTGAAAAGGAGGAGCGTTCATCATACTTCAAGTCATCCGCCCTTATCTTCCTCAAGCTTTCAATCTCCTTTTGCGCGGCATCATAAATATCATCCATAAACTTCAACTCAAGCTTTTTTGCATCCGGGTTCCCAATTGCAACGCAAATCATCCCTCCCCC
>CAYTXD010000136.1:0-4274 GCA_964441305.1 Microcaldota archaeon | reverse complement strand
AAAAATCCTAATGCAAGAAGCCCGACATTACAAACTGTTTTGATGGTTGAAAAAACCCTGAAAAATATGAAACAAAGTGTATTCTCAATTGCTCAATTGAAGAGAGAATTACCCAAACAGGTTAATCACAATACACTCAAAGTTATTCTGGAATACTTAGACGAGAGCAATAAGATAGCTGTTAGCATCAACGGAATTACTTGGATACATAACACTAATCTCAATTTGAGAAAAGCAATCGGAAGAGGTTTAGAGTTATGAAGAAGACTAGAGTAATCTTTTCACCTGAAGCTGAGGAAGTCTACAAATTCCTTAATGAAGAGGCTCCTAGTTCAAAAACTGAGAGAACAATTCTCAACGCAATAAACAAGAAAGTTGAACTCATCAAAGCAAACATACATTATGGCAATCCAATTTCAAAGAACCTCATACCTAAAAAATACAAAACTAAATATGGAGTCACAAATCTATTCCGAGTTGAACTCCCAAAATATTGGAGAATGCTTTATTCTTTAGTCGATGGAGAAACTGAAATAGAAATTATTGCATTTGTTCTTGATGTTATTGACCACAAGGAGTACGATAAGAAATTGGGTTATAAGAAACGATAAGTGACCAGTGCTCCAGGTTATCATCATCCTAGACCAGGCAGCGCAAACAAGAAACTGTTTTTAACTTCATTGTTGGATATTTGTTCATGCTTGCTTCTTCAGGTGTTAAATCTTTGCAGGAAGAAAAGGAGAGCGGAGCATTGGGGGACGCGGGAAATTCCGAAGGGGCAGGAAGTGAAGGGATGAAGTTGGGAGGCGAAGCAAAGGGGAATGGCGGAAGCGGTAGCGCACTGCTATTTACTGAAAGGTACGCCCCTAAAAATCTTGAGGGGATTGCAGGGAACAGGGATGCGGTGGAGAGGATTAAGAGGTGGGCGCTTTCATGGAGCAGGGGGGAGAAGCAGAAGCCGCTTCTCATTACCGGCCCTACAGGGGTTGGGAAAACTGCAGTTGCGTTTGCAGTAGCGGAGGAGTTTGGATGGGAGCTTATTGAGATGAATGCATCAGATATGAGGAACAGCAAGAATATTGGGTCAGTGCTCGGTGCAGCATCAGGCACAATGTCGCTTTTCGGCAGCAGGCGCCTGGTGCTTGTTGATGAAGTGGATGAGATGCAGGGTAGGGTTGACCGGGGGGGAAGCGCAGCTATAGGGAAAATCGTGAAGGAAGACAAGCATCCCACTATGCTCACCGCGCGGGACTTGTGGAGCAAAAAGCTGAGCGGGATTAGGAGTGATTGCGAAAAGGTTGAAATGAAAAAGGTTGCTTCATCCGGAATACTCAATGTGCTGAGGATGATTTCAAACGAGGAAGGGCTTGGGATGGAGGATGTTGCGCTCGGGGCGATTGCAAGCTCGGCGGGAGGAGATGTTAGGAGCGCGGTGAATGACCTGCATGCAAAAAACAAGAGCGTGAGAGATAGGGAGATGAACGTGTTTGACAACCTGCGAGCAATGTTCAAAGCCGAGACTTATGCGGATGCGAGAAAAGCGTCTTTTGATGTTGATGTTGACCATGATACCTTCAAGCTGTGGATAGATGAGAACATACCTAATGAGTTTTCGGAAAATGATGTTCTTGCAAAAGCATACGACAGGTTTTCAAGGGCAGATGTTTTTGATGGGAGGATAAGGATAAGGCAGTACTGGGGATTTCTCAGGTATTCCAGCGACTTGATGACTGCAGGAGTCTCGCTTTCCAGGAAGGGGAAGGGGGAGCATTTTGTGAAGTATGCGTTCCCCTCGTATTTGAGAAGAATGGGAATGAGCAAAAACTCTAGGGCGAAGAGGAAGTCGGTTGGAAGGAAAATAGGAGAGGTGTGCCACTGCTCATCCAGGGGGGCGCAGGTTTTCTTCCCGGTTGTCAAGCAGATGTTCAAGAAAAGCCCGAATGAAGTAAAGGAACTTTTTGAGCTTGATGATGCGGAGCTCTCATTTCTCGTAGGTGTGAGCGAGAAGAAAATTGGCGAGATGCTGAAGTAGAATTCAGGGATGCGGGCTGTTCGCTTGTTTTGGGTTTTTGGTAAAAATACTGCCGGTGTTTTGGAAAGGGGTTAAGCGGGCAGGAAGTTACGAGGGAGAAAGGTTTAAAAAGTATAAGAAACTACTTATTCCGTCGATTGACACGAGGTGAGTTGAATGGGAAAGAAAATCGGAAAAGAAAAGATTGACATGGAAGACGAGTACCTGTATTACGTAGGAAAGGATGGATACGTCTGGGCGGCGCCAAAAAAGATGTATAAGGGAAAGCTCAGGAAGAAGAAGGTTGGCACTGAAAAGATTGACAAGAAGAAGGGCCACATGTACTACATAAAGAACGGGTACGTTTACGAGACAAAGATGAAGAACGCATAGGTGCTACGCACTTTGCGTTTTTTTGATGCGCCGGCTTCGGTGAAAAGCGCAGAAGATGCGCAGGGAGGGGCGCAGGATGCGTTCTTTCAAAATTTTTCTTTTTTTTTCTTTTATCTTATTTTGGCTAAAATTGGAAGGATAGTGTTTTATAGAAAAGCAGGCATAAGATGGGCATGGAGGACTTGGCTGTAATCATCCCGACTTACAATGAAGCAGATAATATCTCAGGGCTCATAGGGAAGATTAAGGAATACCACCCTGAAGCGAAAGTGCTTGTCGCGGATGACGGGAGCAGTGACGGCACAGGGGAGAAAGTTGTAGAAGTTGGAAAGAGGAAAAGAGGAGTGATTTTTATTGACAGGGGGAAGGAAAGGGAAAAGGGGCTTGCCGCAAGCGTCCTGCACGCCGCAAAAATTGCAGGCACCGAATACGTGATAGTTATGGACGGGGACGGGCAGCATCCGCCTGAAAAGATATACTCCATTTACAGGGAGATGGAAAAAGGGCATGATGTTGTGGTCGCGTGCAGAAGGAGGATACCAAAGTGGGGGGCTTTCAGGAGGCTGGTTTCCAAAGTTGCAGAATTGCTGGGAAGGGCTTCGCTGAAAAGCAGGAACGCGCCGGAGTGCTCGGACATTCTTTCAGGCTATTTCGGGTGCAGGAGGTTTATCCTAACAAATGTAGCATTCGAGGAGAATTATGCCAAGGGAGGCTTCAAGGTGCTTTTCGACATGATGAAGCAGCTTGAGAAGGGCAGGTGGAAAATAGGTGAGGTTGGCTATGTTTTCCGCTCCCGGGACCATGGGAAGTCGAAAATAAGGACCAAGCACATCCTGCTTTACCTTAAATCGATACTTACATGAGGAAGGGACTGAAACAAACACATAAAAATATTAAGCAACCCAGAAAATGAAATGAGGGAGGTTATCTTAGACACCAACTTCCTGCTGATACCTGTGCAGTTTAAAGTTGACATATTTTCGGAAATAGAAAGGCTTGTTGAGGAGCCGCACAAAATAATTGTGCCGGATGTCGTTGTGGATGAGCTTCGCAAGCTTTCTGGAAGCAGGGGGAAGGACGGAAGGGCGGCAAGGTTTGCCCTGAAAATAGTGGAGGAAAAGAAAAAGAGGGAAGAGCTGGAAATAATCGAGGGGGGAGAAAGACCGGTTGACAAATGGCTCCTGGAATTTGCCGGCAAAAAAAAGGCTTACCTTGGAACCAATGACATTGGCATGAGGAAAAAGGCCCGCAAAAAAAACATCAAGGTGTTTGTATTGCGCGAGAGGAACCATTTGGAAATCATTTGAGGTGATATGATGGCAGGCACCGAAATTCTGCAGGTTATAGCTCCCATTGCAGGGATATTCGCAGTCATAATTTCAATAATATTCTATATGGGCATTACCAAGCTTCCCAGGGGCACAGAAAAGATGATTGAGATTGCAGACGCCATAAAAACAGGTGCGCAGGCATACCTAAGGAGGCAGAACAGGAGGATTGCAATTTTTGCAGGAGTAATAACTTTTCTTTTTCTTTTGATATGGCAGTTTACCGGAGATGTGGTGTGGCTTGCCACTGCGGTTTCTTTCCTTGTGGGTGCGGCATCCTCGACTATAGCCGGGTATATAGGGATGACTGTTACTACCGAGGCGAACTGCAGGGCTGCGGAAGCCGCTAAAAAGGGGCTTGGGCCCGCGCTCACGGTTTCATTCAGGGCAGGCAGCGTCATGGGATTTGCAGTAGTGGGGCTTGGGCTGATAGGCCTGAGCATATTGATTTATGGGTTCGACTTTTTGCTGAGCGCAGGAATAGTTGCTTCCCAGGCGCCGAAGATGACTGCCATTATGCAGATGATTGCTGGAATCGGTTT
>CAYTXD010000135.1:0-4415 GCA_964441305.1 Microcaldota archaeon | reverse complement strand
TCCCTTCTGAAATTCTCAGATAGCCACTTTTTGAAAGGGGGATCCCTCCAGTAGATGTATCTAGCTCCATTATGAATGTTTTCGGATATGTTCTTTATTCCCAACTCATTTGAAATAATTTTCTTATATATTTTTGGAAGCTTCTTATCATTCAAGTTAAAAATAAGGCCTACTCTCTCGGTATTGTGATATTCATTGGTGAAACCATCCCCAATCCAATAACCTAAGAACCTATAGAAATTTTTTGTTAGGTGGAAAGTCTTCCTATATCCCGAAATGTCTTCCAGGGTCATAGTTTTATTTATGGTTTTTATATTTTGAAAGGAAGGTACTGGGAATATCATTTTCATTTTCTTTGATACTTTTTCTATGGGGAGCCATCTGTTTCTGCCATTGTCATTCACAAAAACTTCGTGTCCCTCTGTTATTTTGAACTCGTTTCCAAAATACGTTTGAAACCCGAATACTCTTTCTCCCTTGTCAATTGTCCGTTTATTAACAGCTATTACTTTCTTGAACCTGCCTTTATGGGTCAATACAAAATCCCCTTTTGCAATATATCTTGCTGATGTTAAACCCTTGCCTTTCACATAAAGCGGAGTATAACCAGAGATACAGCGAAAGCCGTCGTATTTTGCCTCTGCCGCGCAATTGCCCAATTTTTCGATTATCTCTTCTGCGCTGGCAAGCCGCTCTGCAAGCGCAGGCCTGACGGGCTTGAAAAGCTCAACCTTGAAATCTTTCAGGGAATTTGGGTTTTCAAAAAACATTTTTGCAACATATCCTAAATCAGAGCATAGGTTGTATGCACGGTCAAGCTCCTCTCGCAGGCTCTTGTCCCCTGCCTGGTATACTGAAAGTGCGTCGAGAATTGTCGGCGCGCCGATTCCCATCCTCATTTTCGCAAGCGGGAAGCGGGAGATGAATTTTGCCTCCAGCGGGGAGGCGCTGTTGAGCAGTTCTGCGAGCATCTTTATTTTTGTTGACTGGGAGCCCTGCCCCTCAATTACTGCAAGCTTTCTAAATGAGGAAAATACCTTTTCCACTGAAAGCTCCTCTGAAAAAAGAGAAGTTTGCTTTCTCTCCCAGATAAGCTCCTGGGCAACAAGCCCCAAATCGCCTAGTTTTTCATATTTCTTCTCAACTTCGGGCCTTGGATAGCCGGATGCAAGCGCAATTGCTTCTATTACGAACTTGTCGCCAAGCCCAAGGTCTATTCCTTCATATGGTGGTGCAATTTCCCCTTGGCATAGGTAAATTACATTTGAGATTTCATCTTTTGGGGTTTTCTTGAAAAGCTCTGCCAAATGGTCTGCCATCTCCAGCCTTCCTGCAGTTGATTCCACTTTCTCGAACGTTTCTGCCAATAATAAGAATTCCATGAAAATAAATGGCAGGGGAGTGTTTTAAACTTTCTTGGGGCGGAGCTTCCAGTATGCGATTGCTGAGGCAATGAGAAGGATGAATGCAAGTGCAGAATAGGAGAGAAAATCATTGATTGCGAATTCTGTTTCTTGCTTTTCAGTTGTTTGTGTTTCATTGGCAATGTCTTCGTGCTGGATATGGGTTGTTGCCCCATATTCTTGGACTGTTTCCCATGTGCCTGCAGGCATTAAGGAAGTATTTTGGGCAGAATACGAATAGTTGATTTGTTTTGTTGAAATGGAGTCCCCGTGTAGTAGCCACTTGATTTCGTTTCCCTCGGATTTTGAAATTGAAGGAGAGGATGAGATTAAGCCGGAATTTTTGGGTAGATGTTCTGAAATTATTATTGCAGTTGTTCCTTGGGACAAGTTTATGTGGAGAGTGACGTCCACTGCGGAGCCTGAAACAGACACATTCCGTTCAACTGATGTTGCGCAGAGAAATGCGCAAAGCAGGAGAATTGAAATTATCATTTTGGTTCTCAACATAATCACCTATATCGGAGGCGAGTAGGTGTCATCGTCGTCATCTGATGAGCCCCCTTCGCCTCCAGACCTCTGCTCCCTTGAGCAGTCCTCATTATTGTCTTCGTTTGTTTCATCAACATCCTCGTTAATATCAATCAGTATGCAAATTGAGTTGTATTCTTCTTCAAGCAAATCCTCCTGCCAGTCCTCAAGCTCGCCTTCCCACCTTGCCTCATACCTTCCATCTGGTTGGATTTCATCTGTCACATTTTGCACTCCGAAAAGTGACTCACCTTCCTCATCGCCAACTCTCACATCATATGAAAATGGAGTAACTACTGCATGCTCACCGGTATTTAGGATTGAAATGTATATGTCATAATTGCTGCCGTCTTGGTTAACTCTCAAGGTTTTTGGCTCAAGGTCAACATTGTGCTCTCTTTCCTCCGCCCAGAATTCCAGCTCCTCAAAATTGTTGGATTCGAGGGATTCCTCTATGTCCTTTTCCATATCAGCGGCAAAGGTCAAGGAATTGTTATGGGGGATTCGAACATATGTCGTGTACCTGTAAACCCACCAGCGGACTGGAACTGATTTAAGGAAGCCGGCAGGTTCCCCGCCATATCTTTTCCAAAGCGAGCCCGCATTTTCAAGCTGTGCTAAATCTATTTCGCCTCCTGCATTTTCTGCATTAAATCCTTCTGGGATTTGGTTTCCTCCCTGGTCCAGTTCCTTTTCCATTTCCGCCCACAGGTTGCTTTCTCTGAGCTTTAGCCCTTCAGTGTTTGGCGTGCCTTCAGAGCCGTCAGGCACTTCAACATCCATTTCTCCTATTTCTGCCAATCCTCCACCATGCTCTGCACTGCCAGCTCCCAAGTCTTCCAGCTCTTCTGGATCTATCTGCCTATACCTTTCATCATAATTGTTCCAATCATAGTTAATGCTGAATTTGCCTGAAGCAGGGGGAACAGCGCCAATGGTTCTTACTACTGCAATTAGAGTCACTTCATCCCACTGGTCGGGCGATTCGGGAGTTATTGTAAACTTTTCAACTTCATAATCCGGCAGGAATTTGTTTTTTACCGTTCTTTGAATAGTCAGGTTGTTGTCTTCCTTTTTCAAGTCAAGGGAAGAGTAAATTGTTGCGGTCAGGTTGTGCCTGCCTGCTGTTGCGGGAGTCCAGTCTGCAGTAAATACCTTTGAGTTGCCCATGAACAAGTCTATTCCAGGAATAGTTGCAAAAAGCTCGCCATTTTCATACAGCTTTATATTCCAGTTTTCTGTGGGTGTTGCGTTACCATTGTTTGTGACTTTTATCTGCAGGGTTGCAGGAGTTCCTGCCTCAAGCCTTCCTTCTGCTGTTCGCAAATTGTCAATTGAGAGGGAGGGATTTGCAATGCGGGCATCAAGAACTGCAGTATCTTGCCTGCCAATCCTGTCCTCAACCATTAAGGTGTATTGCTTGCTTCCTTCTGTTTGCTCACTCCAGGGTAATGGGGCAACTTCGCCCCACCAGCCGAAGAATTCATAGTGGCCGTCCCCGTCCATGTCCCATCGATATTTTGAAATTGAAACGTCCTGCCCAAATGAGTTGTTTGCAATAAGATAGAATGTCTGGTTGACGTATGCTTTAAGGTTCAGGGGCCTTGCAACTGCGACAGGGCCATCGGAATCTTTTGTTGTCTGGTTGACTACATTTGAAATTACAAAACAACCATTTTTATCCTGAGAGCAGGAGTAGTTTGCAAATACTACGAAGTAATAGTTGGTATTCGGAGAAAGCCCACCTACAGTTGTGCGTGTGTCAAACTCATCGTTTGTTATATATGTGGGCCGTTTATATGCATCTCCCAAATCCTGGAATGGTCCCCTGCTTTTTACAAGCAAATAAGATGTAAAATTTCTGTGGTTTATTGCACCCCAGTCAAGCACTATTGAATTGTGGTCCGTAAACTTATCGGGCGAGTGCACATGAAGAACCGGCGCCTCATAAGTTGTTGCAGACACCCTGTTGTTGAGCCTTGATTTCTGTCCACTCCTGTCAACTACCTGAACGGCATATATATGGTGGGTGTTTTGCGAAAGACCTGTTATTTTGTAGGTGCGTAAATTTTTGTCATCTATTGTTGCAATCACAGTTCCAAACCTATCTGGGGAATTCATGTCCTGCAACTCAATTATCCTGTACTCCTTGAAATCGCCGTCGGGGGCTTGGTACCATTTAAGGGTTATTGAATTCGTTTCCACTTCCCAAATAAAGGCGTCGCAAGGCCCTTGTGGCCTGTGGTCTTTGAAGTAAACATCAAATGTGACTGAGTTGTCCTCCCTGAAAAATTCATCATCATTTTCAAGAATGATATCATCGCCTTTCGCGCTTTTTTCAATAAATGTCGTGTGCTCTCCCGAAGTAATATTGAGTGTATATGTCTTTGTCCCCTGCGAAAATTGGGAGGTGCCTATTCCAAAGCTGAAAGTTTCGGACGGCGGCTGGACCCCGTTGCTGTCCAAATCATCTGCATCAGA
>CAYTXD010000134.1:0-4444 GCA_964441305.1 Microcaldota archaeon | reverse complement strand
GAAGAAGTAAAGAAATCGGCGTCATCAAGTGCGAAGCACCATTAGTTAAAAGAATAAAGAGGTTGGGACGTCATTTAAACACTCATAAGTAGTAACTAATAGAAACATTTATAAGGGAGAACGGGCATAATCTATATAAGGAGGCAGATTGAATATGAATGCAGGTGACCAATTGAAAAAGGTTCAAAATCAGGGGAATAATGGCAAAAGCTCTAGAATAGCGCTCACGGCCAGCAGGGCTTACACTCCGATAAAAATATTCTTTTCTAAGCTACTTGATTCCGCTAAAAAGAAAATGGCGTCGATGAAGCAGGATAGTGTCGATAGAGAGGTAGGAAACATTGATGTCCCTTCTTTCCTGAAAGCAGAAGAAAGGGGATCGTTTAGTATGACTGGAGATGGCAGAGTAGCTCCTATAAAAAGGAAAAAGCCAAGCCCTGAGGGGATAAGAACGGATGTTAGAATGGGGCCGGATGAAATCAGGCGCATGGTAATGGGAATTACTGCATCGTCGCTTCAGAAAACGCTGACGCGCCAAAACGAGGAGGTTGCAGGCCAGTTTCGGAAATTCACTGAGCTTGTGACTGAATGCCTCCTTGCAGTGAACAGGAATCCAGAGATTCGGGAGTACAGCGGAAAGGGCATGATGGGGGGAATACTTCTCAAGTTTGTTCCTGTTTTGAGAAAGGGATTTGAGGCCGCGGAGAGGAATTCTGATGATGGAATTTTGCTCGGGCTCTTTGAGGAGGCAGGGGAGATTTGCAAGGTGATAAAGCAAAAGGAGCACATATCCCCGCGAAGTGCCAGGGATGTTGCAAAATCCCTGGAAATGTTTTTGAGTACTGGGGAGAGCAATTACCCAGAAAAGGGAGTTTTGCCAGAGGTTCCGGCTGAGGTATTGGAGCATAGAGATGAGGGCATGCCTCCTGGGCAGACAACGCACTAGCTAATTCTCATAACCACTGGAAAGTAGGTCTTTCCTCTTATTTTTAAATAAAAAGCCAGAAGCCCTAGTGGTGATTGGATGGGGGAATGGGATGATGAGAGCGGGTTTGCTGAAAAGGGCGGGAGGCCGCAGTTCCGGGTAGTCCAGCCGGAAGTTGGAGTTGAGGGGGAGACCGAATTCAAATGGGTAGGGGGAATGTGGAGGAATGTCTCCAAAAACGGGAATGAGTTCTACACAATGAAAATCGGGAAGCTGAAGCTCCTCGTGTTCCCAAACCCGAAAGATTAGGTTTTAATAGTTGGAGTGAGATATATGGAGGGAGATGAATATGGTAAAAAAAGATTCTGCTAAAACTGAGACAGAGGAGATAACTGTGGAAGGGATTCCGGAAGTTGTTAAAAAAGAGGAAGAGGAGGAAGAGAAGAAAGCGGTTGAGCTTGAGGACTTGCCGGGGATTGGGCCGACAACTGCTGAAAAGCTGAGAGCTGCCGGTTATGATGATTTTCAGAAGATTGCGAATTCCGCAAAGCATGAGCTTAGCGAGATTGCGGATATTACAGCAGATAAAGCGGATAAAGTGATATGCGCGGCGAGGGATGCTCTTGAGATGGGCTACGAGAGCGCGGATAAGATTTATGAGAGAAGGAAGGCGATTAGGAGGATTGCTACCGGCTCCAAGGAACTGGATGCGCTTCTTGGCGGGGGGGTTGAAACCATGGCGATTACTGAGTGCTATGGGAAATTCTCATCAGGTAAATCGCAGATTGGGTTCCAGCTTTCAGTAAATGTGCAGAAGCCCCTTGAGGAGGGGGGCGTGGATGGAAGCGTTCTTTTCATTGACTCGGAGAGCACATTCAGGCCCGAGAGAATAATACAGCTTGCAGAAGTGCAGGGGATGGATCCTGACCAGGTGCTCAAGAAGATACATGTTGCAAGGGCGGTGAACAGCGACCACCAGATGCTTCTTGTGGAGAAAGCGGAGGAGATGATTAAGCAAAATAATGTGAAGCTTATTGTCATTGATTCCCTTACCTCCCATTTCAGGAGCGATTACGTAGGAAGAGGGGCTTTGAGCGAGAGGCAGCAGAAGCTGAATAAGCATGTCCACATGCTGCAAAAGCTTGCAGACCAGCATAACATATCGGTTTACGTCACAAACCAGGTCATGGACAACCCCGGCATAATGTTCGGGGATCCGACCACTCCTATTGGAGGGCATGTGCTTGCGCATGCCGCAACCTACAGGGTGTACCTCAGGAAGGGAAAGGAAGAGAAAAGGATTGCAAGGTTGGTTGACTCGCCGTGCATGCCTGAGGGCGAATGCATATTCAAAGTGAAGCCGGAAGGAGTCAGGGATTAGGCAACTGGTCTTTTTCTTTTCTAATTTTTCTTTTTTTATTTAACCTGCCCAACACAAATAATATAAACTAAATCACCCCTAATTGCAACTATGGGAGAGAATACTTCAGAAGGCAGAAAAGAGATGCTCTTGCAGCATAAAGAAATAGGCACAAACGAAATGCTTGAAATTATCATGAGCGAATGCAAAAAGAGCAACGAAAGGACTGCAGAAATTTTCATTGAGATTATTTTGGACTGCTACAGAATTGTACAGAAAACAGAGGACCATATGGAATATGCTAATTACAAAGGGGCAGTAACAAGGATGTTCTCATACTTCCAAAAAGAGGAGATTGCTAATAATCTAAGCGAAGAATACAGGGGGAAGCTTGTCGCGTTCATCAAGACGCTGGTCAGGTATCCCATGTCTGAAAGCTGGCAGGATATGATGGACATTGACTATTGGCTTACAATGGATGCAATAGACCTATGGGTGACTATTGCGAAGGGGGAAGAGGAAAAGGAGATGGCTGAAGCAAACAGAGATTATTGGAAAAGAACATATTTTCCAGAGGAATATGCAGAAGAGAAAGGAGTGGAAATTATTGACGGGATTGAAGTTGAAAAGGGGGATTCGGAAGCGGAACATAGAGTCAGGAATGCGGATAATTACATCCCCTCTGCACTTGAAAAGGCAGTGAACGGAATTAAGGAGGATGTAACAAACAAAACAGCACGGATTTTCCTGAAGGCGATACCAATAATTGCAGAGAAGGGGAGGGAATATCCGATTGAAGAGGAGAGGATTAAGCATAAAGGAGTGCTTCTTGAGATGCTGAAATTTTTTGATAATGTGGAAGTGCACAGTACATTGAAAGAAAAGGATCGGCAGATGCTGGTTAAAGTTTTGGAGGATATTTTGGGCAGATATACTGTAGAGATGCCAAATGAGCTGGAAATCGAGGAAATGGGCTTTCCGGAATTTATTGGGCGGGGGCTTGCGGAATATTTCCCCCCCGAAGCACTGGAAATGCTGGATGGGACCGAAAGCATCAAAATAATATATGAAAAAATCGGGACTAAGCTTGGGGATATTGATATTGAGATAGGAAGGTGCGCAAGGGACGTGCTTCTTTTTATTGGAACTGAACGCGCGCTGAAAAAACTGCAGGAGTATTATGAAAGAGAAGAGGGCAAAAGTTTGCTTAGTGAAAAGGAAGGGTTTAATTCAGTGGACCTGATGCTAAGGATAAAGAGAAACTTGGAGAGAATGGAAAGTGGGGAGCTGCCTAAATCAAGGTGGGAGAATTCCGGAAATGCCAATGTGGGCAAAGGGGCGAAAAGAAGAAATCCGAAAAGGGGCAATAGCTAAACTAAAGAACCTGCTCACTTGTGATTTCAAGAATTTCCTGCACAAGTTCGAGCTCCGCTTCATCAAGATGGCCCTTTCCTTTTTCCAGAAGCTCCTTTCCCTCCGATTTTGGAATGAACGAGTAAAGAATGTCTTTTGCGTCAAAACTCCTCCCGTACGTGGGGCCTTCGATGCTTACGGCAACCTGCATCCCCTTGGTAGCTTCATCAATATTCTCTTTCTCGTGCTGTATCACCTTTGCTTCCCCTATTTCTTCGCCCTCGGAATTCATCAGCCGCGTTTTTGGCTTGAGCCTTCCCTCAAGGATTTCAACACCGCATATGCACGGCTTGCTAACCCTGAAGCAGCATCCTCCAAGCACTTTCATCTTTACGGGCATGGGCAGGGTTTCGAATATGTTTTTGCTTTCCAATTCCTTTAGCTGTTTAACCCATTCATCATACCTTTCAAGAAGCGCGTAAACTATGTTTGAGGAATGGATAGGTACTTTGCTTTTTTCTGCAGCGGAAAGCGCATCTGCGCTGGCAGAAACGTTGAATGCGAGCACCGCTCCCAAATATCTATCATCCTCACGGACAAGCTTTGCATCCAAAATATCCTTTTTTGTAATCTTTCCTATTCCCGCCACTCTTACCGGGATGCCTTTTTCCTTCAGCATCTTGATTAATGCCTCGGCGCTTCCGAGGGTGTCCGCCTTCACTATAACCCCTGCGTCGTCGGTTTCAAAAATTATATCGCCAATTGTCTCCTCTATCTCCTTCCTGTGCTCCTGCTCTCTTTCCCCC
>CAYTXD010000133.1:0-4445 GCA_964441305.1 Microcaldota archaeon | reverse complement strand
GAACGAAGTTCAAGCAGACCCTGAGTGCTGGTTAATGCAATGAAGTGGGATGGCAAGGCATTATTGCGAAAAATAGAAAAGTGATTATAAACCCTTTTGTGCAAAATGTTGAAAGGTGGTTTTATGGCTAATGCAAATATTCGGGCAAAAGGAAGCGATTCACAAGATTTCACAGCAACCAACAAAGGAAGCTGGCTTGTTTTAAGGTTAAATAAGGGGGCTTTTGATGTCCTTGAGAAAACAACAGTCGAGGGATTTGAGAAAACAGTCGAGGGATTATTCGGGCAAATGCTAAAACGATTCAAAAGCGAAAAAGGTGCTCTTGGACTTATAATTAACATGAGGGAAATTGACCAACCAACATCCCACATGCTAGGAGTTTTTGCAAAAATCTCAGAGAACATGGATGAATTCAATGCAGTCAGGGTTGTGGGAGCGAATAATGAATGCAGGAGGATTTTGAAGGCAACCAGGCTTGACAATGGACTAGTTTTTTTCCCAACAGAGGATTTTGCAGTTTCTGGGAAAAATCCGTTCGGCCGCATTTAATCTGGCACTTACCAAGTCTTAAAAGTGCCATTTTGCAGGCATCAAATTTCTGCAAGTTTCTGCCGTTACAATAGTAAGCCTTATTTAGTTTAAGGTGTAGCTTGTTTTCATTAATTTTAGTGAGGGGGTTGGGATGAGGAGGATTTTGATTGTTCTGATTTTTTCGGGTTTCCTGCTTTTGGGATGCCCGCTTGACGGGGAGGGAACCGGCGCGCCGGGCTGTGACGGCGGCGGTTGGATGCCCACAGGGTGCTTCGGGGAGTCAGTAATTGAGAACATAACTGTTGAGCCGAGTTCTGACTGCTTGAAAGTTGATGCCAACAACTGCAACGGCGGCGTTCTGGAAGTTGAGAACAGGTGCGGGGCAGATTTGGAGATAGGCGGAAAGACGGTTCCGGCAGGTACTACTTATCAGCTCCTTGAATTCGCAAGAAATGGGGATGGAGACATTTACATAATTGAACCCGAGGGAAACTTTGATTCCTACTGCCCTGAAAATGAAGATGTGTTAAGCGTAAAAGGAATGCTCGGGGATGAAGAGATTACAATCTCATACACTAAGAAAAACATTTGCGGGGAGGCAAAAACCCCCGAAGCCAGTGGGAGCGTTTCCCTGGAAATGGGCAAGACCACTTTTGGGCTTGGCGAAAAAATAGAAGCCTATGTTGAAACAGATGAAACGCTATACACCGGCTTTTTCGCTTACGAACTCCAGAAGAAGGATGGCGAGGGCTGGCAATATCTTGACCCCTACAAAATAGCCTGCGCCCTTCCGTGCTCCGGAGATGAAGAGGTTATTTGTTCAGGCCCTATAGCATGCGCACCCATACCCGAAAACTGCAGGGAGTTTGACCCTTCCTCAAATACGTTTGAGTGGGACCAGACAGAATACAAAACCAGAGATTATGAATGCCCTGACTCCACGCAAATCTGCTCCTACCCAGAAAGTGCTGAACCCGGGACTTACAAAATTATTTTCAAATATTCCGAAAACTGCGTTGATGAGGAATATTTCGGGAGCGACGAGAACAATGTTCAAGCAATTGAGAAACAGTTTGAGATAACTGAAACAAGCCCGAAAGAAATACTCTACAACATAGTAACCTTAGCGCCAATAGAGTGCTGGGGCTGCGGCGCGGACATACTGGTGCTTGAGAAAGTTTACGCAGACAAGACGACTGAAGAAATCGAAGAGCCCATCTTGGTAAAGCACTCCGCTTTCGGTCCCGCTTCAAAATGCATGGAAGATTACGAAGATGTAGCCGATGAAAGAATGGCGGAAATTCCATCGCTTGATTTGGTTTACAGGCAGCTTTTGACTGATGGGGAGCTCAGCTCCCTTGTAAATTGCATATCCGAACTTGAGGATGCAGGATACTGCGAAACTGCTGCGGACTGCTGCGAAGGTTATATGGATGAGGAAAGCTGCGGCATGAGTTGTGTGGAAAATACATGCACGGGTAAGTAGATGAAAAAACTATTGCGCGGTTAAACTTAAATACCGCGCCCCATTTCCATTACTATGCCCGAATTGCCTGATGTTGAAATTTACAAAAGGTACATGGATTCCACTTCACTAAAAAAGAAAATAAGGGATGTCCATGTTGAAACTTCCAAAGTGCTTTCAGGGATTTCAAAAAGGAGCCTGACGCGCAAACTGAAGGGAAAAAAATTCCTTTCAACCTCAAGAAGGGGGAAATACCTTTTTGCAGAATTGGGAAAAGGCGAATTCGCCGTATTCCACTTCGGAATGACCGGGGAATTCAGGTACTACAAAAATGAAAAAGACGAGCCCGAATACTCAAAAGTAATTTTCGATTTTTCAAACGGCTACCACTTGGCATTCATAAACCCCCGGAAGCTTGGAAGGGTTGGAATAGTGGAAAGCAAAGAGGATTTCATTGGAAAGAAATCACTTGGCGCAGATGCGCTCTCCATTAAGTTTGATGAATTCAAGAAAATTTTAGGGGAAAGCAGAGGGGGAATAAAATACACTTTAATGGACCAAAAGAAAATTTCCGGAATCGGAAATATCTACTCGGATGAAATTCTTTTTCAGGCCGGAATCCACCCTGAAATGAAAGCTTCCGAAATTTCCCAAAAGAAGCAAAAAGAGCTTTTCAACACGATGAAGCGCGTGCTAAAAACCGCAATAAGGAATGACGCAAAGCCAAACAAGCTTCCCTCCAGTTACTTGATTTCTCACCGAGGGAAGGGCGGAAAGTGCCCGAAATGCGGGCAAAAGCTAAAGAACAAAAAAGTGGCGGGAAGGCCTGCCTACTTCTGCAAAAAGAAGCAGAAGAAATAGCTATATCGGCTTCATCCTGCCCCATTTCTCAAGCGCGTGGGCAAGTTCCTTATGGGTTTTTGCATACTCCTCAACTTTAACCCCTTCATGGTATGCATCAATTGCCTGGATGAATGCGCGGGCGCCTGCTTCAGTGCCATCAGGATGCCCCTGCGTTCCTCCTCCCAACTGCAAGCCAATGTTTGTTGTCCCGTACATGTCGAACACCTTTGCAAGTATTCCGGGGTGCAAACCCCCAGATGAAACAGGCATTGACGGCTTTATTTTTCCCCACTTCTGGGGCATTCTCAAGTTCTTTATTTCCTTCACTTCCTTTTCCATCATCATATCCTTCATTGCAATAATATTCTTTTCCTTCCCCTCAAGCTTTCCTATTGCAGTTCCGGTATGCAGCTGGTCAACGCCAATCAGCCTCATCAGCTTTGCAAGGAAAAGCATGGTCATGCCGTGCTTCGGGTTTCTTGTAAACATCGCGTGCATCGCCCTGTGCCCGTGTATTGCCATGTCATAATCCCTGGCAAGCTGGGCAGCAGTGCCCACTGCAGTAAACCCGCTTACAACCATGTCAACCATGAAATACCTGAACCCATGGTCGTGAATCAACTGCACCCTCTTTTCCATCTCCTTCAAGTCAGGCGCAGTTACATTGATGAATGCATCCTTAATTCCACCTTCCTCCCTCTGCACTCTATCCCTGACTTTTGCTAACCACTTAACTCTCTCTTTGAACCTGTTGAATTTCTGGTCAGTTAAATTCTCATCGTCTTTCACGCAGTCAACTCCCCCTTTCCAAACTGCATACCCCACCTTTTCGGCATGCTCCCTGGGGGTAAAGCCTATTTTCGGCTTTGGAACAACGGAAGTTACAGGGCCTTTTTTCCTCCTGAAAATTTTCCTCACCGCATCAGTCCCCATATTCGGGCCCTTGAAAGTTTTCACCAAATCAGGGGCAATTTCAGCATCCATTATGCGCAAATTCTTCACCGCTTTCATGCCAAAAATATTCCCGCCATACCCGCTCATCATTGCAGGTACAGAGCCGTCTTCCATAATAATGCGGGGATATGCCACTTTCACAAAATTCCCACCCACTTTGTATGCATAAGCCTTTGTTTTCTCATGCAGCTTTGGCATTACCGATAGCGTGGTCCATGTTCCTGAAGAGCTTTCAGAAGCAATCCTCCCAATGGCATCATCCCTGCTTATACCCTTTGCCGGCTCAAAATAAAACAGCAAATTAGTGTCATCCTTTTTCGGCTTGTATCCCTTCTTTATATACTCGTGATACCATTCAATTTTCTTTGCCATTCCCTCACCTGCACTGAGTTCGGATTAGCCCTTATTAAACTTTTTGCACATTTCCTAATATTATGCGATACAGAAAAGAAATTTCCCTAGGAGATGGAAGAAAAATAAAGCTGGAATCCCTTACCGGAAAGGAAAACATCCGCGAGCTGCGCGACTACATAAACAGCTTTTATGAAGAAGGGACATACCTTATGTTCGACCGCCCACTCACTTTGAAAGAGGAAATAGGCCGTTTCCTTTTTCCTCTACACAATAGAAAAATTTTTGCTTCTTTCTGACG
>CAYTXD010000132.1:0-4473 GCA_964441305.1 Microcaldota archaeon | reverse complement strand
AAAATCGCGGATGAGCTTGGAACTTATGTTATTCAAAAATGATTTAGTAATGCTAAAACTCTATTTGACTAATAGCATTATAAGATTTATTTACCTGTCTAATTTATGGGAATTATAGTCGATCTGATAGAGGATTCGCTTCATGACCGCAAAAATGTGGTTAAACCTGCTTTTAGAGACATAATAAACTTTAGATTTTCATTTAATTCTTTTTGGGGGGTGCTTGTAATGAAATTTGCAATATTTTTTTGCAGCATTATTTTCTGGCTTCCAATCTAATTCGTTTGTGAGGACCATTAATTTACCTATCTATCTCTATTATACAATGTTTGCAATTTCCCAGATTAAAATGGTATATGGTGCTAGAAGTAAAACTGAAAATTTGATTGTAGTTAGAAGAGTGCTTGTATCTGATTTTTTTAAATTGTCTTATGCATCAGTAACCTTTCTTCTGTTACTTGGAACTATAATAAGTTATCTACAGAGTTTTGATTTATCGGTTATTTGGCCTTTTGCTTTTGCCATCATTCTATTTTCACTATTTTATTCAACCCATTTCTTTATCTTTGAGTTTATAATTATCCTCCCTTTAATCGTTACAACTCTAATCGGAGACTATATTTACAGAAAACTAAATAGGGATAAAGTTGTTTAGTAATGCTAAGAATCTTTTTTATTCAAATTGCTTTACCTTTTTCAACTAATATATTTAGTATACCATACTAAATTGCATAATGCAATTTTTCCGGCCAGCCCACCAACCCTTTGTTTTTTGCATGCTTTCTCTGCGCGGACCTGGCCTTTTTGTGCAAAAAACCAATTCTACCATTATAGTAAACCACATAACCCACTTTCAGCTGAATGATTGCGCACACAATGCAAACCCATAACACTGATTGAAATGCTTGGTATACTGATATGATGTTGAGCAGCAATGGTTGATGCTGCAACCATGCCTTCACATGAAAAATATATCAAAAGCGTGGAAAAGGCCGGGAAGCATATGTACTTAATACTGTAACAGTAAACTGGAAAACAAAATTCAGCTGAAAACCGGTTTTATGCATGCGTTCACATGCACGCACAGGCCCTTTTCCAATTCCATCCCACACAAAATACAATTGGTATAACAATTTTTGCTCCGCGCTCCGTCGATGCTTTCATTCTTTTGGCATATTTTATGCTGGAGGGTATGCTTTTTGGCAAAAAAAGTGCTGAAAAATTAGTGCTTTGAAATGCTTGAAATCAATTCGTCTACAATTTCTTTTTCAGTTTTTGCATTAGTGTCAATTACTTTTCCATAATCAAAAGCAGCAACCAATTTGTAAACTGCTTTTACAGCATCATCTCCCAAAACCGGTTTTCGCGTTTTATCTCTTTTCAAACATTCCTGCAAATCCGCTTTTAGTGTGAAAACAAAATTCTTGAATTCCAGTTTTTCAATTAAATATTCAATTTGTTGTTTATGGTAAAAGTTTCCTTCCAAAATAAGAATTTTTCCTTTTTGCAGTTTTTCAATGAATTTTGGAATCAACAAATTATCTGTTTTTTGGAAATTCCTTAAGGGAATCCATTTATCTCCTTCAACAAAATCGAGCCCTAACTTATCCATTTCCAAATCGTAATGAACAACTCCCGCGCCAATTCTTTCCGCAAGCTGCTTTGCAATTTTGGTTTTGCCTACTGCTGCCGGGCCGCGGATAATGATGAAATAGCTCATGCAGTTTTAATGCCCATAAATAATATAATTGCATTGGCTAATATTCTTTTAGCATTACTAAATCATTTTTTTAAAGAACTCTTTGCAAAGGTTTTAATATAAAAAAAGCGCCAATTCGAATATCGTTTATGCGGGGTGGGTGTGATGGCTGATTTTGGAATGAGGATTGAAAGATGGATTAGCAACAGCCGTGTAAGTCATGAAGAGACTGTAGCTAATGTAAGGGAATTGGGTCAACCCGGAGTCGAGTATTTGATTTCTATGTTGGAAAATGAAGAAGCACGGGGTCGTTATGACCACAATTCAGCCGTAGCTATTCTAGGCGATTTGGGAGATATTGCCTTTGAAGATGTACTTAACGCTTCTGAACATAAAAGCGGCTATGTTCGAATGGGTGCAGTTATGGCCTTAGGTGGGATGGGAGATAAAAGAGCTGTCGAACGCCTAGCAGAGATGTTAAATAACCCAGATGAAGTGCCATTAGTACGTCCTAAAATACCTAGGGCAATGATGAGAATAGGAGGAGAAAAAGCTGTAGATGAATTGTTAAAGGCTCTTAAAATGTTTGAGTCGATGGATATACGCGATGAAGGGTACGATTCAAGTACATATGAAGAGGTCATATCTGCTCTTGGACCTTTGAAAGATAAACGTGCATTGAAACCGTTGCTTCAAAATGTTATCGAAAAAAGTGAAGACGATGATCAACTTTGGGTGAGTGGAAGTAGAGTCGGTGCAATCTCAGATATTGGGGGTGAAAATGTTCTTGGAACATTACTTTCATATGTTGGCGATGATTTGAGAGGCGGTGAAATTGAATTGGTGCATTCACTTTGTAAACACGGGGAAAAAGGAGATCGAAGAGTTGTTAATGCTATAAAGAAATTAGTCCCTGCTATTATAGAGGATGAACACAATGCTGCGATGGATAGAGAGGAATATTATTTTGAGCCTCACGTCTCTAGAACATTAATAAGTGCGGTTAAGAAAATTGGAGAAATCGGGAACATGGAGGATTTGCCATTCATTGAATCTGAGTTGCAGGGTGATTCTGAAGATTCTTATCCTGATCGTATGCTACAAACAGCAGCTACTGCATATGCCAAATTATCAAATGCAGATTTTGAGATTTTTAGGAAATTTATCGAAGAGAAAATTGGTGCTGCCAAAGTGGTCAAAGAAGCCCTTGCAGATGCTTTTGAAGACCATGATTTAGAGGCGACAGCTGAAGCATATATGAAAGTAAAGGACGAAGATTCTGACTTTGGTAGGTTTTGCAATACTCGTTTTGTGGGTAATATCAAACGAAAGTTGGAGAAACACGGAGACAGTTTGGAATCTCTTGCTAAAAAGATAATGCAAAAAAATGCCGAAGCAGCAAAGCCAGGCGCAGTCAAACATGCAGATGGAAGAAAGCAACCTGTTAAGAGGTAGTTTACTTCTTTTCTTTTTTTATTTATCATATAATTGTTCTAACACTCTTTTAGCATTACTAATAATTTATTTATACACAAACTTTCTTTTCATAAATCGCACAAGGTAAATTATTTTGCTTTCCTTGTCTATTCTGTAAATCAATCTGAAATTTTTGATTCTTATTCTAAAGTAGTTTGGCATTTTAACAAGCGGCTTGCCCTTTTCGGGCGAAACCCTGAGCTTTTCAATGGATTTTGAAATTTGCTTTTTTATGCTTTTGTCTGCCTGCTTGACTTCTTTCTCAAATTCTTCCGTGAATTTAATGGAGTAACCCATTTACTCACTTGAGAAGTTTCTTAAGCTCCTTTTCTCCCTTAAGCTTTGCTTTTCCTGATTTGAGTTCCTTTTCAAATTTCTGCGCGACGGCAAAGTCAAGCTCGTCTTCAAGCCCCTCAACGCTTTTTTCTTTCAAAAGCTCGTGCTCCTCTGCGAAATTAAGCAAGCTCAGCCTAATTGCCTCTGTTTTGGATGCAGCATAACCCTGTTTAATCATTTTTTCAATTACTTTTTCCACAACTCCAGAAACATGCACATTAATATTCATTCAAACCACCTAAATGCACTGATAATGTATATTTAATGTGCAAATAGTATAAATAAGTATGTATCGTTAATAACTAATAATATTTTAGCATTGCCAATACTTTATTTATTGATTATTTATACCACTCCAGCAGTCATAACTGCAATATTGCTCCGGTACGGGCCTTTCCCCCTGCTTTCGTTTTCGTATCTGTAAGCGACAGTTATGTATGCGTTTACCATTTCCCTTGAAGAATACCTCCCTTCTCTTGAAACGGTTGTTGGGCTTCCTTCTGTTTCCTCTTCTTCCGTATAGCAGTAAAGCTTTCCCGATGGGATAAGATTTGAGAAGTAAACTGTTTCCCCTGCTTCAACCATTATCGGCTCATAAGGTTTGTCAAGCTTTGCAGGGATATGGCTTTCGCTGCACATCACTCCATAGACTAGTATGTTGCTTTGCATTTCGTTTGTGAAATAGCCTATCATTTCGCCGTCTTGCAGGATAAGGGGTAAACGCGGCGTGTCGCAGCGGAATGAGGTGTCTGCAAAATAGCAGCCAGGCTGGGAGTAGGATGTCACATATGCAGATACCAAAAGAATTGCGATTATTGCTGCCGTTGCAATCGCCCCAATGGCAAAAAGGGGAATTTTCTTTTCTTCCTTTTCCAATTGAACACCTAAATGTTTATTTTTGAAAGTTCTTTTTCAACCTGTTTTTCATCCGGCTTTTTTATCAACGTGCGGATGGAAACTTT
>CAYTXD010000131.1:0-4533 GCA_964441305.1 Microcaldota archaeon | reverse complement strand
GCCCATATACGTTTACTTGAGGGAAAAGGGCTGGAAAAAGACAAACATATGCTTTACCGAGCAGGAGCTTGCGGTGGACATAATAAACAAAATGTCAAGGAAAATGGGAAGGAGGATTACCTACCAGCACCCCCGCCTAAATACAGTTCTTCCCGACGGCTCAAGGCTTCATGCATCAATACCCCCAATCTCCCCCCTTGAGTTAACGATAAGGAAATTCCGCGAAAAACCTTTCAGCCCATCCGATTTAATCGAAACAAATACATTCACCCCCGAATCCCTTGCACTTCTTTGGGTGATTGCCCAGTCCGACCTCTCCCTGCTTGTTGCAGGAAACACCGCAAGCGGAAAGACAACCACCCTGAATGCGCTTTTTTCTTTCGTCCCATTAAACGAACGCGTTCTGATAACAGAGGAAACACCTGAAATAAACATCCCCCATGAGCACCAGGTTAGGCTGGTTTCAAGCCTTGAGCTTGGCATTGGCATGAAAGACCTGGTTGCGGACAGCTTAAGGATGAGGCCTGACAGGGTGATAGTCGGGGAGGTTCGCACGCCTGACGAGGTTTCCGCGCTGGTTGAAACAATGCTCAGCGGCCAAGCCCGCGGCTGCTATGCGACTTTCCACGCCCAATCCTCAAAAGAGGCGCTTTCCCGAATGCGCTCACTTGGCATTCTTGAAATTGACTTGCAGTCAATAGACGCAATAGTTGTGCAGAGGAGGATGCTCCGCTATTCCCCAAAAACAAAAAGCAGTGTTGAAATAAGGAGGGCGACTGAAATCTGCGAAGTGGACAAGAAAAACCCATCAAAAGCAATCCCTCTTTTCAAGTATGACTATTCAAAAGACAGGCTTATCCCAAATTACAAAAAATCCCCCCTTCTTGAAAGAATTTCCGAATCATTCAACATATCAAAAAATGAGCTTTTCTCAGAAATAAAAGGAAGGGAAAATTTCCTGAAAGGCATTGCAAAAAGGGAGATTGGGTTTGAGGAGGCAACAAAAATGCTTCAAGAGTTCTCATATGGAAAGTGAATAAATGAAAGGGGCAATAGAGCAATTTTCAACTGCGGCAAAATACCTTCCATTCGAATCACTTTTCTCCAGCTCATCAAGAAAGCAAATTGAAAAAGACCTAAGGCAGGCGGGAATAAGCTTTCCAAAAGGCAAATATCTCCCATTCTCTCTTTTTTCCTCAATCGCAATTTCCATTTACTTCACATTCCTCTCAACTTTCATTTTTTCCGACCAGTTGAAAATAGCCGCATCATTCCTCCTTTTCTTTGCCTTATTCTTCTACATAATCAAATCATTTCCAAAAATGGAGAAAAGAAAAAGGGCTCTCCAGGTTGAGGCGGATCTCCCCATGGTTTTAAGGCAGATTGCAATAGAGCTTGAAATCAAGATGCCATTTGGGCAGGCGATGAAGCACATTGCTGAATCCGACTACCGCATTTCGGATGAATTCGAAAAGCTCCACAAATCCATAAGCAAAGGTGAATCAGTGCCACACACACTCAATGAGGTTTCGGAAAGAATAGATTCCCTTGCATTCAAAAGGTCGGTAAACCAGCTTATCATCTCCTACGAATACGGGGGAGATGCGGAGCCCATAAAGAAAATCGCAAACGAGCTCATAAACATCCAGCTCTCCAAGACAAAGGAGTTCAATGCAAAAATGGCATTCCTCTCCCTTCTTTTCATTGCCACCTCCTGCCTTGTCCCCTCCTTTTTCCTTGTATTTCTGATGGTCGGCTCAGTTTTCCTTTCCCTTCCCTTCACCGCTCTCCACATTTGGGCAATATTCCTTTTTCTTTTCCCCTTGCTAAATGCAATTGTCCTTCTATACATCAACTCAAGAACCCCTCCCCACCTCTCCGCAAAAAAGCAAACCCTTTCCGACCAGATGGAGCAAATCTCCGCTTTTCTTGAAGAAAGAAATTTTCCCCTCTCACTCAAACAATCAGCTCTTGCAGCAATTCTCATTTCTATTCTGATTGCCGCCCCCTCATTCCTGCTCTCCTGGCAGTACCCCGAGCTGCTTTTCGCCTCATTTGCCTTCCTTCTCTTCCCCTTTCTCATATACTTCTACCTGCTCTACATTATCGAGAAAAGAAAGCTCCTGCTTGAGAAAATGCTGCCGGACGCGCTTTTCCACGCCGCATCCCTCCAGAAGAGCTTCTCGATGGAAAAGATTATCTCCTCAATTGCAAAATCAGATTACGGCCCCCTTTCGCATGAATTCATGCTTGCTCACAGGCAGATCAATGCAAAGGCAAGCGTGCGCTCCGCACTGCTTGGAATTACCAAAAGAAACTCCTCCCTTTTGCTGGACCGCTCAATAAACCTCCTCCTCAGGGGATATGAAACAGGCGCGGACCTGTACCTCTCCCTGCGTGAAACTGCAGAGGACATATTCTCACTCTTCTCCCTTGTGCGGGAAAGGAGAAGCGCACTAGCACTTCAGAAATACACCCTTTTGATTGGAGGGGCAATACTCGTTCCCCTTATACTCGGAACTGTGCTCAACATGGTTAGCGGGCTCAATGTCCCCCAAACCGACCTTTTCCCTGGAACCGAAAACAGGGAGGGCCTGGTTTCCGCAACCTCCCAGTCAATAGAATTCTACTTAATTTCCTACGCGCTTCTCTCCTCAATTTTGGTTGCAAGGCAGGAGGGAGAGGACAGGAAATTCCTCATTTACTTTCTCTTTTCCGCGCCCCTTGTTTACGCACTTTTCAAGCTCTCCTCATCAGTAAGCATCTTCTCCCTCCTCATCTAGCAATATTTTAAAAGCGTTCCCTTCGATATCGAACCATGTCAATAGAAATAGTAGAAACCAAGAAAATCAGCTTAAAAAAACCGGTTCTCATAGACGGGCTTCCAGGTTTGGGCCTGGTGGGCACAATATCCGCAAGCTATTTAGTTGAAAAGCTTGAGCTTGAGCAGGTCGGTTACATCACCGGCTCAAAATTCCCCCCGCTTGCGGCAGTGCACGAGCACGTTCCTGTCCACCCCGCAAGAATTTACGCATCAAAAAAGCACAACATAATAGTAGTCATTTCCGAATTCATAATACCCCTCAAATCAGTAAAGGAGCTTTCCGAAAAGCTGATGAAGTATGCGAAGAAAAAGAAGGCAGGGAAAATTCTTTCCCTTGGCGGAATAGCGATTAAGGGAGACCAGGATACAGTTTACGCAATCGCAAGCACCGAAAAGGCAAGAAAGGAACTCAAGGGAATCGACAAAGTCAAGCTTATCAAGGAAGGCGCAACAACAGGTGTTACCGGCATGCTTCTTGCGGAGGGAGCAATAAAGAAATACCCTGTAATCTCCCTTCTTGCAGAGGCGCATGAGAACTACCTTGACCCGAGAGCGGCAGCAATGGTTCTCAAAATTGTAAAGGAATTAACAGAACTCCCAATATCAACCAAAGATCTTGAGAAAGAGGCAAAGCAGATTGAGGACAAGACAAAGGAGATAATCAAAAAGGCGAAGGACTCCTCAAAATCTTACGAAAAGACGGAAACAAGCTTGGGTCCGATGTACAGGTAGTTGGTTAGTGCAACTGCATTTCTTGGGAAGCGCACTGATTTCCCCCCACCCTAATCCAACCAGCCTCCCCATTCCTATTTAATTCTATTTTTCCCTTTATTTAACTACTCAAAGTTTTCTTTGGGTTCCTAGCCCTTCTTTTACAAAAGAAAGGATAGGGAATGCGGGGGTTCCAGAGCCTGGTCAGAACCTTTCTTTTTCTTGTAAGAAAAAGAAACGTTCACGAAAGAAAAAGAACGTGAATGCAAAAAGAAAAGAAAGGCTTCCCAGAATAATGGGCAGGACTTAAGATCCTGTGGCCTTAGGGCCTTCAAGAGTTCAAAATAAGGGCGCAATTGTTCTACGAACAATGCGCATTTCCCAAAGGGAAATTGCGCCGAACCCGCCCTTATCAACCCATCCTAACCGATAGGTTGATACTATGAAACTCTCTTCCCCCGCATTTATTTTATTTTTCCGGAAACAAGAAAATAAGTCATGGAGCCTGCAAGCAGGAACAAGATTCCCCGCGCGAGGAAATTATACTGCAATCCCATTAGCGCAACATACCCCGCGGCAAAAAGCCCGGCTATCGCGCCCAAAGTGTATACGTAATTAAGAAGCCCGACATCCCTCCCCACATCCTCCCTTTTTGGAAGAAGCGCTGAAAGCTTATATCCTGAAATTATTGGAATCGGGGCGAAAGGGGCGGACAAAAGATAAAGCAAAATCATCAATTGCGGCTCCCCGGCAAACCCAAGCAAAAAATAAGGTATTCCTGCAAGCGCCCCACCAATCAGATACATTCTCTTAATCCCGTACCTATCAACATACTTTCCCCAGAAAACATTTCCGATTCCAAAAAGAAGCCAGCTTGCCCCAACCATCAATGCAACTTCAAAAAACTTCATGTTCAGCACATGTGAAAAGAAAAGCGGCTCCGCAAACATTATCATCCCAAACCCGAACCCGCTCACAGCCCGTATTGCCGAAATCAG
>CAYTXD010000130.1:0-4569 GCA_964441305.1 Microcaldota archaeon | reverse complement strand
ATTGGAAACTACTCCAAATATCTGGCATATTTGCCAAGCGCCTGTTTTGCAGTGAGAACTTTTCTTTTTCCGCCTTCAATATCATCCTCCATTTTTTGCATTTTGGCAACTGCAAGCTCATCAAGAATTTCGTCTTTAGATTTAACTATTTGATATTCCTTGCCTAATTCGAGAATGCCTGCCCTGACTGCCTCGGCTTTTGTTTTAAAAAAGCCTGCCTCGACTAATCTTTTGAGGGTTTTATCAACCGCACCATCCAAATGGACCAGTATATCTCCCATTATATCACCAATTACATTATATATGGATTAGATATATAATTATATCTATTTGATATAGTTGGCTCAGAATCCACTCTCTCATATGGAGCATCTTATGTCTTTACAATACCTCTCACTAAGGGTTCCACCCCTCTTGCAAACTAAACAGAAATATTTTTGGCTCAGAAGCTACTCCGATAATCATCGCTTAACGCTCATACTGGGACGGTGTCATCATAGCCGTTAATTATTTCGTAAAATAAGTTAATAAAAGCTCATACTGGGACGGTCGCACAACTTCGCCAGAAGTTTGCGGTCTTTTGTTCGAGTGAAACGAGAACAAATAGTGTCATCGTAGCCGTTAAATATTTCGTAAAGCCGGTAGAATATTTTTAATACCCCCGAACACATATATTATCCATGGCATCTGCTGTAAAGGTTACTCCCTGGGATATAACGTCTGCAATGGGGAAGCTGTCCAAAACCAACCAGGAAGCAGGGGGCAATATAGAAAATGTCTCATTCATGCAGCAAATGATTAAAGAGAAGGGCCCAGGAGGGAAGGCAAGAATAATTTATTACAAGCGAGGAAAAAACGACATAGGTGTAGTGAGCATCTATTCAAGGAATGACAATCATTACCGCGTAATAAAGGGCGGAAAAATAAGGGAAATTTCCACTTCCGAGATGAAGAAATTCATCAACAATTCAATACTCATTGCTTCTGCAGAAGGCGGAAAGACAAAAATAGTCCCATCATCAAAAATTCGGGACAGCACTGCAAGGGATGCAGAAGTTTCATACAGGCTTGGAACAGCATTTGAGAAAATTGGCAATATTCCTCTTGCACTGGATTACTACTTTGCCGCAATGGACGTTGACAAAACAAATCCGGAATATTTCTTTGCATATGGCAACTGCGAACACAAGCAAGGCAATCATGAAAATGCGCTGAAGTACCTAAACAAGGCGCTTGAGCTTTATCCTGGCAATAAAGGATATCTTCGCGTCAGGGCTGAGATAAATCGCATGCTTGGAAACTTGGAGGAATATTACTTTGACATGGTTGCCGCGTCCGAAGAAGGAAAAAAGTTTGAATACTATGAACTCCTTTCATCCCAACTTTTGTATGGCGGCGAGGTTTCTGCAGCTCTGAAGGCGCTGGAGGCGGCAATAAATGATGCCCCGGAAGAGAAGAAAAGCGAATTCTACGGAAGGAAGGGCAATATCCTCCACACATATCTGGGTGACTGGCAAGGGGCATATGAAGCATATGCAAATGCGGAAAAATACTCCCCAAGCGAAATGAAATATGCATATGTACTTGAGCAGGCAGACACTTTCCAGTACGGGCTTAGGGATTACAGGAAGGCAGAAGAGCTCCTGAAAAAGGCGCTTGGGCTGGCGCCTGAAGAAAAGAAATATGTCTGCTTAAAAGGGCTTGGAAGCTTTTACAGGTATGCAATTTCAGACTATAAATCCTCGCTCTCCAATTACAATCTGGCATTGGATACTGCCCCTGAAGAAATGATTCCAGGCATTTATGAAAATATTGCTGAAATCCATTTATATCACTTTGATGACTATGAATCTGCGATTTCAAGCTACCAAAAAGCAATGAAGCATTCAGACTCAAAAGCATATTACTACAATCTGCTGGGTGACGTATACACTCATGGTGGAAGATACAAGGAGGCAATTGGCTCCTATTCGCAATCCTTGGCCATTGACCCTGCTATCGCAAGCAGCATATACTACAAGCGCGCAAGAGCATATGAGAATTCCGGTGAAATTGGCAATGCAATAAAGGATTACAGGCGAAGCATCGCGTCCAGAAATGATTTATCCTCCTACGAAGCGCTTGCAATGCTGTACTGGGAACACCAGGATGATTCTGAAAAGGCGCTGGTTGTGCTCGGCCAGGCAATAGAAAACCTTGATGGAAATGAAAAGGCAGAGGCATATAAGGCAAGGGCGAAATTTTTTGCCAATTATCTTGGCGACAAGGAGATGTCATACTCCGATTTTGAGTCTGCAATAAAGCTCGACCCAGGGAATTCATACTTGCTAGGAATTTATTCCAATACCGCAGCAAATTCTTTTGGGGATTATGAAAAAGCCCTTGAATTGATTTCCAGGGCAATAGAGGCAGACCCAGATGACGCCTACAATTACAGCACGAAAAGCGACTATGAAAAATCCCTTGGAATGTTTGATAGGGCAATTGAATCCATGGAAAAGTGCATTCAGTACAGCAATAACCTTTTCGACTACAAGACGCTTTCAAGGCTTTGGCTGGAGTCTAATCCCCCGAATTACAAAATGGCCGAGAAAGCCCTGTCCAGGGCTGTAAAAGAGGTGGATAATGATAAAAGGGCAAATGCATACACCTCGAGGGCAGACTTTTACCTTGACAATGCAACCCACTTTCAAGGGGCACACAGTTCTGCAATTTCAGACTATCAAAATGCAATCCAGCTAACATTAAATCCGAAAGAAAAATTGCGCCTGGAAGGGGTACTGGCAACCATAACGGAAATCCAGGAAAAAGGAGGCGCACAGGAATATGCGCTTTCAATTTCCCAGGAGTTCTACAAGGAGATGGAAGGCAAAATGCTTGATGAAATTGAAAAAGCGCTTCAGCAATTTGACCCTGGCATATCTTTAAGCAAAAAGGCCAGGGAAATGATAATGGAGAAGTATTCCAGGATAAAAATAAATGTCGTAAGCCCGGAGGATACCCATAACTCGCGCCACCTAAGCAGTGCATCGGGCTACTGCTCTGGTACGGGCGTATACCTCGTTGTAGGAGACTCTTCTTATTTTTCCAGGGATTCCATTATTCACACCCTACTGCATGAAATGTTCCATGCAATGAGCACAAATTCAGAGGGATCTGTTTTTGATGAGGGCGTAACGGAATTGCTTTCTGCCATGGTCCTAAAGTCCATCCGGGGCGAGCCTGTCAGCTCTGTTTCATATGTCCATTCGGTATTCAACATGTTTGCCCTTCTTGAGTCAGGGGCAGTGACTCCCGATGCGCTATCTGAGGCGTATTTTGCAGACAAGCCCGAAATGCTCATTGCGCAGGTCAATTCGCTTTCAGCAAATGCACATGAAAGCATTTTCCCTGACGACTATGCCCTATCCGATGAATATATTGCAAAAGGCCATATACCTGTAATTGTCACCTCATACCTATTGCACCTGCTCGAGGATTCGGGAAAGGGCGACTTTGCATTGCTTAAGGAAAAAGCAAAGGGGCAGGGAATTAACGTATATGGCGATGACGTTGCAAAATACATGAAAACAATATCTGAAATGTCGTCGTCAAGGAAATCGCTGAGCCTGCAGGACGCAGTTATCGGAATTTACGCAAAGGAAATAGAAAAAAACCCAAATTCCAACAACTATCTGCTATACCGCTCCAGGGTCTACCAGGCAATGGACAATAATGAAAAGGCGCTGGAAGACCTTTCAAAGGCAATCGAAATAGATCCTAAAGACGCAAACACGATTGAGGAAAGGGCCATTCTCTATGAAGAATTCGGGGACTATGAGCTGGTTCTCGAGGATTCGGAAAGGCTTCTCGAAATCAAACCGGACAACCCAAGGTACATAAGGATTAATGCCAATGCACTATTCCAGCTTGACAGGCATGATGAGTCCTTAATCAAATATGCGGCCCTGGCAGAGATGAGCCCGACTTCCTTTAGCTGCAGCAGCCTGCTGACCGGGCTGGGCTTTTCCGACTCGGTTTCGGACGAAAAGGCAGAGGAAATATTTTCAAATGCCATTGAAAAGGCGGATGAGGTCCATGAAAAGGCAGAGCTGCTTTCAATAAGAGCCAATTTCTACATCGACCATGCAAGTGACTACAAAAAGGCAGAAAAGGACTTCTTGTCTGCAATTGAGCTGGACCCAAAGCAGGAATATGCGAGCAGCCTTGGAGCCCTGCACAGGCAGATGGGAATAGAATCAGGGTATTCGTCCTCTTCAACAGTTTCATCTGCAGCAACAATAGGGCATGAAACAATGTCTAAAGTCGATATAGACTCATTCTTTTATGAAACTGCGGATTCCCTGAGAAAGGGGGAACTCAAGATTGAGGAAGCAGAAGCGCAATTCCAGAAAACAATGGACTTACTGCCGGAAGGAATCAAGCCCCAGTTCCTAATTTCCATGGCCCTGTTCTACAGGAACTATGTTGGGGATGTGAAAAAGTCAGAGGATACATTCAACCTTGCGGTGGGCATCTATCCTTCTGTGGAAACATACGCTCAGCGTGCACGGCATTACAAATACGCGG
>CAYTXD010000129.1:3688-4591 GCA_964441305.1 Microcaldota archaeon | reverse complement strand
AAAGGAAGGCATACATACTTTTCCCATGAAAAGGGACAAATTCCCGTGCGCGAATGAAATGAAAAAGGAGGCAATGGAAAGGATAGGCAAGCAGCTGAGGGAATCACTGGAGGGAAAAATGAGCGAAATTGACGGAGTGAGGGTGGACGGGGATAATTACTGGCTATTGATTAGGCCCAGCGGAACAGAGCCATACATTAGAGTCACATGCGAAGCAAAGTCGGAGAATAAGCTTTCCGAAATTTATGAAACCGGAAAGAAAATTGTCAAAGGTGCCGTAGAGTAGGGGGAAAGGTTTCTTGCAAAGGAGAAGATGGCGTAAATTTTTCGTTTTCGGCCAGGACAACAAAGATGTTCGGCCTTGCCCTTAGGCAATATGCCTCTTTTCAGAAATATCTTCTTTTCTTGTTTCCGCCGGTTTTGCCTGTATGGACTTGAGGGAAATCGGCTTTCCGGATTTTTCGCTGGCATATTCCAGCGCATCCTCAAGAACCTCATCCGCGATAACCGGGAACGAAGTCCTTGTGCCGATGCATACGAGCATGCAATTTAGCAAATTCTCATAACTATCGGAATCCTCAACGTATGTGCGAAGAAGGTGCTTGCCGTTTGGCTGTTTTATGCAAATCTCCCGGAATTCCTTTAGGAATTTGTGAATCAGATGGTAAAGAACAGGCCTCGTATCCCTATACGAATGGAACCTTTGCTTTCCGATGTTGTCGAACTCCTGCTCAACGCCGTTTAATTTTATCATCGGGCCCTTATGCTCAAGAAGAGTTATGAGATTTTCCGCATTTCTGGCCCTCTTGAATGCCTCGCGAAACCTGCCCTCCTTGAGAAGAGTAATCGCCCTGTCCATTCTTTTCAGCCTGAACACTGCAAGATATGCAAGATTTGCCTTTT
>CAYTXD010000129.1:0-3678 GCA_964441305.1 Microcaldota archaeon | reverse complement strand
TTTTGCCGAAAACATTCCCAATGCTATGCTTAATCTGGTTAAGTTGCCTTACCCAGGGGGCGAAAGGAAGTGTTTTTGAGAGAATAAGCTTTCTTTGTAGCTGTATGAAATTCTTCAGCTCAGGGCTTCTGCTGGGGTCGAATCTGAGAACTTGTACATTTTTTGCAGAACGGACCGCTTTCATATAAGCCCACACCCATATTCCCGTATATGAATTAGGCATTTTTAGTTTAAAAATCTTTGCAGGCTAAAGGGAAAAATCAGGCCTTTCTTGCCCTTTTCCCGGGCCTTTTAACCTTCTTCGGCTTTGTTTCTGCTTCCTGCCCTTCTTTTCCGCTATTAACTTTATACATTATTTCCGCCCTCTGAACCGCATCCGCATTGGTAACGGAGTCATTGTTCATGAGAAGCTTGATTCTCTTGTATTCATTAACTGTTTCGTAAATGTTCTTTCCGCTGTCCCACACATATTCGTTGCACTCTATCGCTGGCAGGGCATGCGTGTCAACCACTTTCTGCGCCGCTTTTCTCACATGAGAGTACCTGTCAAGGAGAAGTGGGAGGACTTTTCTTGCAGTATTCTTGTTTCCCACTTTAAGCAGAAGCATCAGAGCGGCCCACCTTATGTGTGCCTTTTTGCTGTTAAGAAGAGAATAAATCGGCTTTGTAGGGGGCTTGTGGAATGCCATTGAACTCAATGCCTCGAACCTTACTGCGGCATCCTTGTCATCAAGCTTTTTTGAAAGCGCGTTGAGAGTTTCATTTCCTCCGAAAAGTACAAGCGATTCCGCTGCCTTTCTCCTCACCTCTGGATCATTATCCTCAAGAAGTTTTACCAGTATTTTCTTCGCATCCCTGCTTTTTGCCGCTTTCAATGCACCAACCGCAGAGTCAAATGCCTTGTCCGACTTTTCGGCAAGAACCCTGAGCTTTCCAGAGACCTTCTTCTTTTTGCCCATTTTAATAAGGCCTGCAATGGAGTTAAGCATGCTGCTCTCATCATCGCTTTCCAAAGAATCTTCCATTAGCTCCTCAGCTTCAGTGTAATTAAGCTCCGCCATCGCCCTTATTATTGCACTCCTTAGACCCTCATCCTCTTCAAACATTAGCATAAGTAACTGGTTGGAGGGTTTCAGGGATGAAAGCTCATTAAGCGCCTTCTTGAATTTCTCGCCCTTCTTGCTTGTGCTGTTTTCATTTCCACCGTAATTCTTCATCACGTTAAGCAAAAGGTAGGTTACTTCCTCTTTTGAAAAATTGTCCTTCATCCTGCTTTTATCATCCGAAACCAAGGTTTCAAAAAGTAAATCTACATCTTCTTCGCTCAAATTCCCCATGCTGATCGCCGAAATATATTCAGGGCGCTTATTTTTAAAGCTTTTGAATATCGGCGGAAAAATAATGCATTTCCGGCAAATTCGCCCATATATTATGAGGAAATTGCAAAACAATACCTATTTTAATTTGGCGAATTTAACTAAACTCATGGCTATAAAAAAGGCGGTAGTTCTCGCCGCTGGAGAAGGAAAGCGGCTAAGGCCCCTGACATACACGCGCCCCAAGTGCATGATTCAGCTTGCCGGCAGGCCGATTCTCCACCACGTAATATCCAATCTGAAAAAGGCAGGTGTGGAAAAGGCGGCACTGGTTGTGAAATACAAGGAGGATAGTATCCGCACTTATTTTGAGAAAAACGACTTGGGGGTGGATATAGATTTCATAACGCAGGGCAACAAGTACGGCACTGCAGCGGCGTTCCTGGAGGCAAAGGAATGGGTGGGGAATGATGAATTCCTCGGTGTTGCAGGGGATGTTATCACCGAGCGGAGTGCACTGAATAAGCTCGCATCTTCGCATGAGGGAACTGTCACTGCCGCATTGAAGCGGGTTGAGGACCCCAGGGAATACGGGATTGCGGAATTGAAAAATGGAAAAATTGAGAAATTCACGGAAAAGCCCAAAAACCCCAAAAGCTCGCTCGCCAACTGCTCCCTCTATGCATTCGGAAGCAGAGCGATGGAGAAAATAGGGAAAATAAAAAAGTCGGAAAGAGGAGAATACGAAATCACGGACCTGTTGGTTAAGCAAAACGCAAAGGCGGTAGAGATAGGCGAATACTGGCTGGACATGGGAATGCCCTGGCAGCTTTTCAGCGCGAACAAATTCATTCTCTCCAAAATGAGCGAAAAAAAAGGGAAAATAGAAAATTCGACAATTAAGGGAAAGTTGGCAATGGGGGAAGGCGCGGAGATAATTGATTCCTATATTGAAGGTCCGCTCTACTTGGGAAAAAACACTGTGGTGGGGCCCCATGCATACATAAGGGGAGTTACTTCAATAGGCAACGGATGCTGCATAGGGGATTCAACAACTGTGAAGAATTCCATAATTTTTGACGATGTGAATGCAAAGCACCTCACGTATATTGGTGATTCAATAGTGGGGGAGGGGTGCAACTTCGGCGCGGCAACCCAGATTGCAAATTTCAGGTTTGATGCCGGCGCAATTAAGGCGAGGGTAAATGATGTAGTAATTGACACCAGGATGAACAAGCTGGGGGCAATTCTCGGTGATGGTGTAAAGATGGGTGTTATCTCAAGCGTAATGCCAGGAAGGATGATTGGCGACCATTCATGGGTTGGCGCAAATGTCATGGTTTACAAAAACATCCCAAGGAAAAAGAAGGTGCTTCTTAAGCAAAACCTGGATGTCAGCGACATTTGATCAGAATTTTCTCGCTATTGCTTTTATCCTGTTTTCTTCCAACCTCAAATCTTTTGTCCAACAAGTTGTAGCAATGCAGCATATTCCCAGGGTTTTTGAGGAATTTTCTTGAGTAGAAATAGTCAAGGGGTGTTGAATCTGCACACAATTTCGGCCTAGCTTTTCCTTTGAATATCTCGTTCCTGTTCGCCCGTATTTCCTCATGGTATGGCTGCCTGAAAAAAACATATTTTGTTTCCACAGGGTCGCCTTTTGCATCATACAGGGAACATCTTGCAACTCCCTTTCCCTCCTTGATTTCCACATCCCTCAATACACAAACTTCAGGACAGCAGTTGCCGCATGCATTGCAAAACTCCATTGCAGCATTATAAAGCTCAGGCAGCTTCCTCTCTAATTTAAGTATGAGTTCGCTTCCTAATTTGAAATCCCGGTATGAGAAAGCTTTTTCTAAAATTTGGTGGAATGCTTCGTTAAAGTCACTTTGAATTAGTTTCTTGATGTATCTGGCAAAATACATTTTTATGTAGACTGATTGGTATTGGCCCTTTAGCCACTTCATTATTGAAGCTGAAAATGGCTGTTTTCCACTCATAATCTTACTTTACCATTTAAACATTTATATTCATTGTCTGCAAAATCCAGTTGGGTGAATTTCTGTACATAATTGTTGGTGTGGACCCCGGCGCGACAGCCGCAATTGCTGCATTCGACCTTTCCGGTAATTTCATTGCGAGCGAGAGCGGGAAGGGATGGGACAGGAGGGAAGTTGTTGCAAGGATAAGAAAGATTGGAAAGCCCTCGCTTATTGCATGCGACGTATCGCCCGCGCCGAAATTCGTGCAGAAGGTTGCGGCATCATTCAATGTGCGGCTTTTTGTTCCAGAAAGGGTATACACCGAGGATGAAAAGCGGAAACTCGTGCTCGAAACAGAAAAGGCAAAAATTCCCAAT
>CAYTXD010000128.1:0-4621 GCA_964441305.1 Microcaldota archaeon | reverse complement strand
TGCCCTCTGTGCTGAACTGCAAGAAGTGAGTAGTATAGGTCCGGCGCAACATCTGCTTCTTCGCTGGAAAAAACGCCAACTACTCCACATGCCTCTTTTTTGCTGCCGTTCATTAAAACTCCCACAAAAAACTAATGAACCATTTAGTTAAAGAAACTTTATCAAGGTTGCCTTTTTTGGAGATGCAAGCAATTAAATATGCAAACTGAAGATTAGGTAAGGAGGTGAGGGAATGGCTATGGATAAGGAGGATATATTGATGGTAATTGCTCCTTCAAAATTCAGGGATGAGGAGCTTTTTGAAACGAAAGAGGTCCTTGAGAATAATGGATATTCAACCAGAATTGCGAGCACAATGAAAGAGGAGGCAATGGGCATGCTTGGGGGAACCATAACTCCAGAACTTAGTTTTGATGAGGTTGATGTTGACCAATATGTCGCAGTTGTGCTTGTCGGGGGCATGGGTGTTGAGGAGAACGGGCTTTATGAAAACCAGAACCTTATAGACATGGTCAACCTTGCCGGAGCGATGAACCTTGTCATAGGCGCGATATGCATAGCTCCTAGGATACTGGCTGCTGCCGAGCTTTTGGAAAACGGAAAAAAAGTAACATGCTACAATGATGAGAAAACCAAGGACATGGTCAAGGAGGCAGGCGGGGAGTATACAGGAAACCCGGTTGAAGTGGATGGAAGAATAGTTACTGCCGACGGGCCAGGGTCTGCAAAAGAGTTTGGAGAAAAATTAGTTGAAGTGCTTGGTGGTTAGATGATAATTGCGGAAATATCTGTTGTCCCGATTGGGACGGGTTCCCCCTATGTTAGCAAATACGTTGCAAAAGTTGTGAAGGAGATTGAGAGCACTGGGGTGAAAACAAGGCTTAACCCAATGGGAACTGTTATGGAAAGCGAGAGCATGGAGGAGATTCTTTCCGCTGTTGGGAAAGCGCACGAGTGCCTTTTTGAAGAGGGAGTTGAGAGGGTTGTTACCACATTGAAAGTAGACGAGAGAAGGGATGAGAAAGGAAGCATGGAGCAGAAGGTAAAATCAGTTGAAGAGAAGATTTAGTATCTGGATATTCAGAAGTTTTCTTTAATGTAGTTGACTGCGTTCTGGAAAATTTGAGTGCCAACTATCGTTTCCGGCACTTGCTCGCGAGTCCAGCGCGGGTGGTTGTATTTCATAAGGAATGCCTCCGGGTGGGGCATTAGCCCGAATACCCTGCCGGTCTCATCGCAAATTCCCGCGATGTCCATTGAAGAGCCGTTTGGGTTGTAGGGGTAGCCGGCTTCGGTGTTTCCCTTTTCATCAGTATATTTGTACACTGCCTGGCCTGAGGAAAATAGCTTCTTTAGCTCTTCTTCATCCCGCATGTAGAATTTTCCCTCCCCGTGCCTAACAGGCAGGTAAATGAAATCAGCTCCCTTTGTCCATATGCATTTTGAATTGCTGGACTGTTTTAAGTAAGTCCACCTGTCCTCAAACCTTCCAGAGTCGTTGAATGTTAGTGTTGCCTGCTGGTTTCCGTATTCCCCTTCGAACGCGGGAAGGAGGCCGAGCTTTGTTATCGCCTGGAATCCGTTGCATATTCCAATTATGAGCTTTCCGTCTTTGATAAATTTCCTTAACGGCTCAAGCAAGTTGAATTTTGTCTTGTTTGCAAGCACTTTGCCGCTGGCAATATCGTCTCCAAAAGAGAAACCGCCAGGGAATGCAAGTATGTGGGAGTTTTCAAGCAATGGCTTATTTTCAATTATTTTATTTAGGTGGATTCTTTCCGGTTCGGCGCCTGCAATTTTCAGGCCGTGCTCAAGCTCGTAATCGGCATTTATCCCAAAACCGGTGATTACTGTTGCCTTTGCCTTCATATTACCACGCAAGTGTTTTTTTCCACGAGTTTTTTAGCTCGTTTATTGGAGAGTTGAGAATTTTCTTTCCGGAATAGGTTGCGGAAAGGGTTTTTTCTTCAGTTACTTTTCCGATTAAGCCAATTTCACCCTTTTCGAAAAGCGACTCAAATTCCTCCTTATTCTTTGGGGGGACTGTGGCCACAAATCGGGATGCAGATTCGGAAAATAGAAGGTGGTCTGGCCTTTCGCAACCTTCCTTTGGAGCGCTGTCAAGTGCCAGCTCCATTCCAAAACCTCCTGAGAATGCGGTTTCCGCAAGAGCAACCGCAATCCCTCCGTCAGAGCAGTCATGGCAGGAGGCAAGCAGTTCATTGGAAATTGCCTGCTCAATTTTCTGGTAAAGTGAAAGGGATTTTTTGAAATCTATTTTCGGGACCGAGTTTCCGACAAAACCTTTTGAGGAATAGTATTCGCTCCCCCCCAATTCCTGTTTGGTTACTCCAATTACGTAAACCAAATCGCCAGCATTTTTTGCATCAATTGTAACCGCTTTTGAAATGTCTTTTATTTTAGCAATTGTTGAGAAAAGAAGTGTAGGGGGAATAGAAATCTTCACGTTTCCGATAACGTAATCGTTTTTCATGCTGTCCTTCCCTGAAATGCATGGGACATTGTATGTTGTTGTAATATCGTAGAGTGCCTTGTTTGCGCGAACCAGTTGCGCTAATTTGTAATCCCCGTCTGGTGTTTTTTCGCTTTTTACCGGGTCGCACCAGCAGAAGTTGTCAAGCCCTGCGATGTGCTCGAGCGTTGCGCCTGTTGCAACCGCATTCCTCACCGCCTCATCTATTGAGTTTGCAGCCATCCAGTATGCATCTATATCTGAGTAGCGGGGGATTATTCCGTTTGAAACGACAATTCCCTCTTTTGAGCCGAGTATGGGAGTTATGACTGCCGCGTCGCTTGGCCCGTCATCATCCTTGCCCGTGAGGGGCTTGATAACCGAGCCACCCTGCACTTCATGATCATAGTGGCGCACAACATATTCCTTTGAGCATATGTTCAATCTTCCGAGCAGAGTTTTCAGTTCATCCTCAAGCGTTTCAGGGCACTGGAATTCCGGCTCATTGTGCTTTGGGGGCTTCCATTTAGCGGAAAGCTCAAGCTGGGGGACTCCCTTGTGGAAGAATTCCATTTCAAGGAATGCAACTGTTTTTCCCATGTAAAAAACGTGGAATAAGCCAGAATCGGTAAATTCGCCGAGCTCGCTTATCTCCACCTCATGCTTCTCGGCAATCTCCTGCATTCTTTTGTAGTTTTCAGGCGGGACTGAAAGAGTCATCCTTTCCTGGGATTCTGAAACAAGTATCTCCCATGGGTCCAGGCCGGAATATTTAAGCGGGGCGCGGTCGAGATGGAGCTCGCATCCTCCGGGGGTTTCTGCCATCTCTCCAACTGAAGAATCAAGACCTCCTGCGCCATTGTCGGTAATTGAAGTGTATAACCCCTCATCCCTTGCCTCAAGCAGGAAGTCGACCATTTTCTTTTGTGTTATTGGGTCCCCAATCTGCACTGCAGTTGCAGGCGAGTCCTCGCTAAGCTCCTCCGATGAGAATGTTGCGCCGTGTATGCCGTCCTTTCCTATTCTTCCGCCCGCCGTAACTATCAAGTCACCTGGCTGTGCCGCCTTTTCATGGGAGGGCTTTCCGTTTATTTCTGCCGGCATTATGCCCCCTGTTCCGCAGTAAACAAGCGGTTTCCCGGCAAACCGGTCATCAAAAACTATGCAGCCGTTTACTGTGGGAATGCCACTCTTGTTCCCCCCGTGCTCCACCCCTTCCCTCACACCCTCGAAAATTCTCTTGGGGTGAAGCAATCTTGGAGGAAGTGGCTTTTCGTAGTATGGGGAGGCAAAGCAGAAAACATCGGTGTTGAAAAGCAGCTTTGCGCCTTTTCCTGTTCCCAATGCGTCCCTGTTTACTCCAACTATGCCGGTTATTGCCCCTCCATAGGGGTCAAGAGCGGAAGGGGAGTTGTGGGTTTCCACTTTCATTACTAAGGACCAGTCGTCATTGAATTTTATAACTCCGGCATTGTCCACAAAAACAGAAAGGAGCCAGTCACGTTCCTTTGAAATTTCATCGGTGCTTCCCATCACATATGTTTTGAACAGTGAGTCAATTGTTTCCTTTTTCCCGTCTGCTTCATAATCTATCTTTGCATTGAATATTTTGTGCTTGCAGTGCTCGCTCCATGTCTGCGCGATTGCCTCCAGCTCGCAGTCAGTCGGCTTCTCCGAGAGGCCTTGCTGTTTTCTTTTCTCTATTACTTTCTCTTTCCGAAAATAGTCCCGTATCTTTTTCATTTCCTTCAAATTCAGCGCAAGGACGCCTTCTTTTGAAATCTTCATCAGCTCCTCATCAGAAACATCAAGGTCTATTTCGCGCACTTCGGGGTTGTGCCGGAGGTTTACTATCGGAAGTGTGAGCTTCATTTTTTCAAGGTCGTATTCGTCTTTGTCGTAAATATCCCACCTTTGAATAAGTTTGTTGGCAAGCAGCCCGCCTGCAATTTTCTCGCACGCATCTTTGTTAAGGGATTTTCCTGAAAGCAGATATTGGGTGGATGTGAAAACTCCGCCATTGAGCTTTCTTTTCAAAACATCCTCTATCGCCTGCTTTGATGTTCTTCCTACATTGTCGGTTACTCCTGGCCTGAAGCCAACTTCTATAAGGAATGAAAAATCGCTCGCAGCCGGTTTTTGGAATGA
>CAYTXD010000127.1:0-4640 GCA_964441305.1 Microcaldota archaeon | reverse complement strand
GCCAAAGGAGAAGGAGTTCTTCAGGGTGTCAAAAATAACTGCAATCGGAGCGGTGCTGATAGGAATACTGGGATTCGTTATTTCGATAATATTCAATTTGATTTAGGTGGGAGATATGATATATGTTTACAGGGTAACAGCAGGACAGGAGAGAATAGTTGCGGAAATGATAACAAATAAGGTGAAAAAGGAAGAGCTTGAGGTTTATTCTCTCGCAGTTTTTGAGGACCTTCGGGGATACCTTCTCATAGAAGCGAAAGACGAGGTTACAGTAAGGCAGGCAGGAGTAAAAATCCCCCACATCAAGGGAGTTCTTGACAAGCCAATGAAAATAGAAGAGCTTGACACCCTGATTGAGGCCGCCAAGCCGACAGTGATGACAATCAAGAAAGGGGACATAGTTGAGCTTGTTTCCGGCCCGTTCAAAGGGGAAAAGGCGCGCGTAATCAAAATTGACGAGAACAAGGAGGAGCTCACTGTCGAGCTCACCGAGGTTGCTGTGCCAATTCCGGTAACCATAAAGGCAAATACGATAAAGGTGTATCAAAAGGCGGAAGACGCAAATGCCTGAGCCTGCATATCCCTTGCCGCAGGTTCGCTTATAAGAAAGCAATAATATGCAGGCCATAAACTTATTGCATTGCCGCTTAACCGAATTTCAACAGCGCCTGCCTTTAACAGCCGATCAACAACCCCAACTAAATGCAATAACCAAACAAGAAACGAACTCTTTATTTCTTCTTTTTACCCTTCCCTTTTCCTTCCCTACTCTCCTCTTTTTCCATCTCCGCTATCTCCTCCTGCTTCTTGTCCTCGAGATGGTGCTTCAAAAGTTCCTTATCATCCTTCATTCCCGAAGGAACTGCTTCAGGTGGAACGTCCTCCTTTCTTTCTGTAGTTGAAAACCTCCAGATATATATGACAACAGCGATGAAAACGACCGCAACCCCCCCTGCAATGTAAAGAGGGAGATTGCTCTGGACGACCACATTCATTTCCGCTTCATACGGCTGGTAGCCGGTTCTTTCCACAACCAGTGAATGGTATCCTCCCTCTTCACCGCTCGGGATTTTTACCTTCCCGTCTCCAGTATAAGTTTCCCCTTTAAATTCCACCTTCACGTCCTGCAGGGATCGGTTATGAACGCTCCTAACATCCACAGTGAACTCCTCCCCGCCCTCCACTTCGAGGGGGTGACCCACCAACATCCTTCCTTCCGGCGCATTCCTGCTTTTTTGCACGCTCATCTTGTGGTACGGCTGGGGCTCGCTTTGCCCCCTGGAATCAATAACCCTGCATTCAAGAGTGACCTCGCCGAATGCATATTCACGTGGGTCAAGAGCATATACCCATTCTTCAGTCCCTTCCGCTTCCTCCCATCCTCTTCCATTCACTCTTACCTGAACCCTTCCGATGCCCCTTTCTGAATAAGCGTTCCCAATAATCTCAACTTCCGACTCGCCAATAAGGTCTCCCCCTTCAGGTTCGGTTATGCTGCAGGTTGTGGTGTAAACTCCGTATACCTTTCCATCCTCAGACCCCACCACAATATAGTCCCCATAGCTTTCAGGCGTTCCAATCGTGTCAGGAAGCTGGTAGCTCCATTTCATCTTCCCGCTCTGGTGCTCAATAGCGCTCAAAGTCCCATCATTAGAACTGAAAATCACAAGCGCGCTTCCCAAGTCAGGAATAAATACCAGGGGAGTTCCTACCGCCCCAGAAGATATTTCAGTTACCCAATTCGGCTCCCCGTTTCCAGGGTTGATGGAATATGCGTAACCGTTGTTCGAACCGGCCAGTATGCTCCCGGAATAAACAACCGGAGTGGTGAGCACCCAGCCAAGCGCATGGTACGCCCAATCAACTTCCTTGGCATTGGTGTCAACCGCAACAACCTGCTCCCTCAAATTCCCGATATATGCATTGTTCCCTTCAAGCGCAGGCCTTGCCTTCCATGTCTCTCCCACTTCGATTTCCAGCCTCTTCCCGCCATTAGCAATATCAATTCCCATAAGCACCCCGTCCGCAACCAGGTATGCCCTATTCCCTGAAACAACCGGGGGGCTCACATCCTCTCCTGTTTCCACCTCCCACTGGGGGGAACCATCAGAGACGGAAAATTTGTAGAGCATTCCTTCGGTGCTCACATATACAAATGAGCCCTCCGCATAAATCCCCGCAACCCTCATTGGGTCGGTCTGGTTTGTCTCTTCATCAATAATTTTTGTTGCCTTGAAATTCCATATTTGCTGCCCGCTTCCCTTATTTAGGCATACTATATTCCCTGACCTGTCTCCCATAAATACCCTTGAGCCGGAAATTTCCGGCCCGGCATCAATAACATTTTCCATGCTATGGCTCCAGAGTTCCCGCTGGTTTCTGGCATCTATTGAGTAAACAGTTCCACCATAAGTTCCGAATATCAAGCTGTCTCCGCTTGCAACAACCGGCGTGCTCACTCCTGAGCCCGCATCGAAGCTCCACTTGTCATTTGCGCTGCAGTTAAGCACAAGAAAAACAATAAACAATGCAAGCATTCCCTTTCTCATCTATTCCCCCGTGAGGAGGGAGTCGTGCTTTCCCTCGTCTATTTCCTTCTGCACTTCCCTCGGGTCCTTGCCTTCGCAGGTTACACCAATGCTGACGCAGCTTCCAAGTGTTTCCTTTATAGTATCCTTAAGGCCTTTTGCAAGGCTTATCTCCTGCTTCATTTTTGCAATTTTCACAAGCTGCTCAAGAGAGATGTCTCCTACCACCTGGGGCTCTTCCTCCCCCCCTTTTCTTCCCTTTTCCAGCTTTATTTCTGATTTGATGAGTTCTGAAGTTGGAGGGCTTCCAACCTCTATTTCAACCTCTTTCGTATCCTTGTCTATTATAACGTCCACAGGCACCTTCAGGCCCGAATACCCCTCGGTTTTCTCATTTATCTGGGCAATAACGCCTCCTATATCCACTCCAATAGGACCCAATGCCGGTCCGAGGGGCGGGCCTGCACTTGCCTTTCCCCCCTCGACTATTGCTGAAATTGTTGTCTTAGCCATTAAATTCACCTCTAGTTAGATATTAGGAAATTGGGAGAGTATTATTATTAATAACTTTCGTTCATGAATTTAAGTGTGGTTGTTATGAGAATTGTAATTATATCGTTCCTTTTGGCCGTCTCACTGATTTTTACAGGATGCCCGCTTCCCGAGCCTCCACTTGAGGATGACTATTACTACTATAATGGGGAGCCTACGGGCGAAATCATCCAGAATGAAACGGCAAACCAAACAGCGGCGGAAGAACAGCAGGAAACCGAAAATGAAACAATTGGCATCTCCCAACCGGGGGACTGCAGCACATACTCCTCGTCTTTCAAAAGGGACCAGTGCAACTACAATTCAGCAATACTTGAAAACAATGCGCAAACCTGCAAAGAAATTTCAATTGGCACGGAGCTCAGGGATTTCTGCCATTCCCATTTTGCGGTTGAGTATGATGACCCATCCCTTTGCTCATTTGTTTCTAAAACTTCAAGAAAAGACAGCTGCTACAAAAGGGTCGCAATCTCAAGGTCCGATGCATCGCTCTGCTCCGAGCTTTCGGACATGGAAAGCGAGGACGACTGCATCAATGATGTTGCATTCCAGAACAACGATGTAAATCTATGCTCTGAAATTTCCTTGGAGGGAACAAGGGACGGGTGCATTTTTGAAATCGCCACCAATACTCTTAACACCGAATCCTGCCTCCTGATTTCGAGGGATGAAAAAAGGGACAAGTGCCTTTACGAAATAGCGCTCGAATTCCTTTCTGAAGAATACTGCGAAAAAATAGAGATGGAAAACTACTCCAACTACTGCTATTACAAAGTTGCCCATGAGATGGGCGATGCATCAGTATGCGAAAACATAATTGTAACTCCCCCTGAGGAAAGGTGCGAAGCTTTCCAGAACTACACGATATGCAGTTTCGAGGGGCTTTACGAAGGGCCGAACAGCAACCAGTGCATTGCGGAAATTGCTGTTGAAACCGGCGAGCGCGACCTCTGCTTCGAAGTAAGGCCCGACATTATAACTACAGAATTCGAAAGAAACGCGATGGACTGGGGAATCTGGTGCTACGCAATATTCAAGGAAGACAGCGAAATTTGCGAGGACATTTTTGACGAGGACATTGAGGACTGGTGCCAGGGAAATGTTTCCATTGCAAAGAGAAACTAATTGAAAAAAAAGAGGCGCGCCAATAGGCTGCCCAAGACCTGCATTTCCATGCCCGTCTGGCCCCACACAATACCTAATCTAGTAAACAATGCTCTCCAAAACGCCTTTTTCCGCCGCTTCCTTTATCTCAAGCGCAATTCTTTCCCCGGTGCTAACCCCTCCCGAATAAATGTAGCTGGAATAGGGCGAGCCCTCAGGATAGACATTTGTTCCCGCTACAATTCTCGCGGAGATTTCAAATGCATGAAACTCCAGTTTTTCATCAACTATTGTTTCAATGCAGAAGGGGCCGGGAATCCCGCCAAAAAGCCTCCCTGCGGATTCAACAACCTCCTTGCCCATTTCCATAACTTTCCCGAGCAAACTCTCGCGCAAAACAAGGGGCTCATTTCCCATTACCGTAAAAGACGGCTTAATCTCTTCCTTCGGCTTAAG
>CAYTXD010000126.1:0-4659 GCA_964441305.1 Microcaldota archaeon | reverse complement strand
GCAATTCCTTTTTGCCAACTTCAAACCAGCCGGCTGTTTCAAGCGCTTCCTTCCTTTTCTCCTCGCCCTCTATCCTGAGCTTCGCCCTGCCCTTCCTAGTCCTTGTCTTAACGTATGAGCCAAAATCAAAAGCATCAACATCACACGTTACAAACCTGAATTTTTTCCTGTTTTTTGTGCCTATGTTAATGGTTGTAAGCATCCTCTCCTGAACGGCAATCTTAAATACTAAATTGTAGTTTTTGCCTATTGAAGTATAATCAACCAGCCCGCTGCCAATAGCTCTTTCCGCCACCCTGACTTTTGCATCGGTAATCTCTTCTTCCGATTTACCCTTGCAGTCAATATCCCTCAAGGTTATCCTCCCTTCCTCCAAAAGGAACCCCACTAATGCGCTTCTCGGTATCCTCCATCTCTGGCCTCTGGAACTTTCAATCTTTTCTGCCCCAGGAAAAAAGCCCTTTTGGAGCATCCGTCTTGCAGTTGCATCGCATACTCCCAGTATTCTCTCAATATCGCCAATCCCAAAAGAACCCTGCAACATCCTCTCTTCCATCGGCCCTCTTGAAATCCCTTTCCTTCCATTGCTTGCGCTAGAACTGAACTCTGCAGAATCTCCCCCTTTTTTAATCTGGGACATATTCATGTAATTATTATGCTTGTTGCACTTTATTAATTTTTGTGTTAAAGCGTGGGAAACAGAAAAAGAAAAACAAAATGGTCCCGGCGAGATTTTCAACTTTTTGGGGTCAAGCCCTTTTTGGCAACCCAAAAAAAGGGCTGTTTGAACTCGCGACGAACAGCTTTCCTAGAATTGTGCTAGAACGTGCCATATAAGACTGTCGCTCTACCAAGCTGAGCTACGGGACCGATTGCTACTATTAGCTATATATAAAATTAAAAAGCTGGCGGAAAAAAATCAGTTCAAGTTGCCCTTGTCAGTTCTCCTTCCAGTTCTGTCTAATGCCTCTTCAGTGCCTTTTGTAAACTTGCCAATGGTAGAAATTCCGCCCATTCCATCCCCAAATCCAAATTTTCTGAAAAACTTCTGCTTTCCATTGATTACTGCTTCCCTCGCATCATCAGTCATTTTTTCCCCAAGCCCCAGCTCAAAAATTACCTTTTCAATAACATGCCCTTCTTCAAACCCATCCACAAAAAACTCTCGGCAAAATTCAGCCAGGTCTTCCACTGCCCCCAGCCCAATCTCTCCATTCTCCTCAAGAATCCATTCGACCAAGCTTATTACTGCATTGCATGCTGCAACATTTGCAGTAAACCATTCTTTTGATGCCTTTTTTGCGCCAATACTTTTGTTGATTGCATAAAGGCTGCCTTCCATTTCGCACGCATCAAATTCCCACTTTGCAGATATTGCCTTGAAAACAGAAGCCGCTGCCTTCTCTTCTTTTGTTCCGTTTCTTGCCTTCTCAAAACTCTCCACACTTGAAAGAATTGAATCCAGCTTTGGGTAAACCATGTCAAATATCCTATTTTCTCTCAAATCATCAAAAAAAGAATGCCCAAATTGCATTGTTACGTCTATTTTTGCTTTATTATTCACAATCCTTCCATTGGAAAACCTGTCAGCATTCGGAAATTCTTTTTTTCTCATGCCTATTCTTCTCTTGTTATAACTTATTAATCTTTGCGGTTTAGTTAATTATTTAAACTTCTCAAAGGAAATCCTACTGATTCTTATGGTCGATTTAGGGAGAGGTCTCAGAAACGCGTTAGCCAAAATTACGGGCGCGGCTATTGTGGATGAGAAGGCAGTAAAGGAACTGGTAAAGGAATTACAGCGCGTTCTCATCTCCCATGATGTAAACGTAAAGCTTGTTTTCGAAATGACAAAAAACATCCAGAAGCGCGCGCTGGATGCAGAAGCAATTAAGGGGCTCTCCACCCGCGAGCACGTAGTTAAAGTGGTATACGACGAGCTTGCAAACCTTATGGGCGAAAAGCACGAGCCCCAGCTTGAGAAGCAAAAGATTTTGCTCTGCGGGCTCTACGGTTCGGGAAAAACCACAACATGCGGAAAAATCGTCCACTACTTCAAGTCCAAAGGGCTTTCCTGCTCAATAGTTTGCGCGGATGTTGACAGGCCTGCGGCATACGAGCAGGTAGAGCAGATTGCAAGGCAGGTCGGCGCGCCCTTTTACGGAATGAAGGGGGAAAAGGACGCAACAAAAATAGTAAAGGATGCAATGAAAAAGGCAAAGGAGGACGTAATAATAGTCGACACTTCGGGAAGAAGCGGGCTTGATGACTCGCTTGTGGGCGAGCTAAAGAGCATAAACGAAGTATTCCAGCCCGATGAAAAATATTTGGTGCTCACCGCAGACATAGGCCAGGTTGCAGGAAGGCAGGCAGAGGCATTCAACAATGCAATAGGGATTACAGGAGTCATAATCACAAGAATGGACGGCAGCGGGAAAGGAGGGGGTGCGCTTACAGCAATAGCAAAAACCGATGCAAAGGCGTCATTCATCGGCGCAGGGGAAAAGATGGACGACTTCGAAGTGTTCGATGCCCAAAGATATGTTGGAAGGCTGCTCGGCTTCCCTGACCTGGAAGCATTAATGGAAAAAGTAAAATCCATTTCAGAAGAGCAGAAAATGCCTGATTTGGAGGAAAAGCTCACACTCAAAACTTTTTATGAGCAGCTAAAAGCTGCAAAGCAGCTCGGCCCCATGAAAAAGGTAATGTCAATGATGGGCATGTCAGACCTTCCGGAGGACGCGGTTAACCAAAGCGAGGACAAGCTGAAGAAATTCGAGGTAATCATTTCATCAATGACTGAGGAGGAAAGGGAAAATGCTTCACTGATAAAGAAAAACAGGAGCAGAATGGAGCGGATTGCAACGGGCTCGGGCTGCAAGCCGGACGAGGTCCGGGAGTTAATCTCCCAGTTTGAGAAAGTCGAGAAAATGATGAATTCCTTCAAGAAAAACAGGGGGCTCAGAAAAAAGCTTGAGAAGATGATGAAAAAGGGAGGAGGCATGCCTGGAGGCATGAATCTTCCCGCAGGCATGGACGGGGCCACATGAAGCGCCCGGCAAAAGGAATCGCAGTGATTATGCTTTTCCTAATTGCAGTATTTTCCCTTCAGCTGCTTTTTGCTCCCAGGGAATGAAAACCATTTCTGCGGAGAGCACGCGCCAATAATCCGCAAGGCACTTACAGCATTCATCGTACTCTTTTCCGAATTCCTTGTTTCCCAGATTGTGGAATACGCGGTGCGCTCCATTTTCCGCCCCCTATCTGAAGAAAACCTTCGGGTGCTGACAAATTTCTCAAGGTACTCCATAATCTCCATTTTCCTGCCCGTAATGCCCCTCGTTATTTTCGGCGCGGACTTTTGCTCCCTGGCTCTCTTTTCCGGACTGCTTGGCGCAGGTCTCGCTCTTGCATTGCAGCAGCCCCCGCTTTAAATTGCGGGCTGGATGATAATTTTTGTCACAAGCCGTTCCGGTAGGGGACAGGGTTTTGACTGGCCAATCTCGCGGTGATGTGATAGGTGTAAAACTTTTCTACACCCATCTGGTGGAATTTTCGGAAGACGGAAAGGGAAGGCATCTTAACGTTCCCAACCTTTACGTAAAAGCTTTTGTCATCCAAGATAGTTGAAGCAGCACTCAGAAATTTCGGAAAATCAGGCGGGTTTTCATCGCCTATCCACATATGGGGCTGTTCGCGCCAATAGGCACAGTAACCTCAAAAAAGAAAAAGCCGAAAGGCATGACTTAGGAAAGCAAAAGAAAATTTACTTTATTTTATCCTTAATTCTGCCTATCTCCTCCTGCATTCCCCATATTGAAAGCACAATTGCTTTCATATAACCCAGAAGGCTTGCAACTATGGCAATGAGCGTAATCTGAATATTCTGGGGATAAATAAATATGAATGCCAGGGACAGGACCAGAAGAAAAGTTCCCACTAATGTAAACAGTATCACAAATGGCCTCTTATCAATCATCAAATCACCGGAATATGAACTGAAGTATAGTTTATAATCCTCACTTTTACCAAACTGGCGCTTGTACTATAGGATATAAAAAGCAAAATAAGAACAAAAGGAGATTTTATCTCCTGGCGAGTTCCTTTTCAACAAGCTCGTCTATGACATCTATGGGTATTACCCTCTTCCCTCCGATTTTCTCGTGGGGAATCCTGTTCCTGTCAAGCCTTCTCTCAAACGCGTTCCTCTTTATCTTAACGCCCTTCTTCTTGAGAATCTTTACTGCCTCGCCCACGTCGTAATAGTTCTTGTTTACATGGACGAGTCCCTTTATTGCATCCCTTGGCACCCATCTCTGAGTCCCAATCTTCACGCTGGGTATCGAAGCCTTCTCTATTCTCCCTATAAATGCTCTGAAGTTTATATCCTCTTGTTTCTTAAGCTCTTCAAATGCCTCCTTAACCGAGAAATACTTCTTTGAAAGCTCAACCCAATCATTTATGACCGGCTTGGGGATAAGCCTCTTCTTTCCAATCTTGACTGATTCAACAGTCCTCCTCTCGACTCTTCCGGAAAAAGCCCTAAGGGAAATATCAACTCCATTCTTTACAAGCTCTCCATGAGCTCCCTCTATTGTAAATAATCCGATATTCTTCAACTGCTCCTTTTCAAGCCTGTCCTCCTCAGCCATCTTTTTT
>CAYTXD010000125.1:0-4668 GCA_964441305.1 Microcaldota archaeon | reverse complement strand
GAGCCCGCCTCCGCAACCACTTTCGCGGCAAGCTGTTCGGGAAGAAGGTATGAAAGGTTGGGGCACAGCTCCCGGGCAAGCGAATCCTGGTATATCTCCATCTCCTCCCTCAATGTGTACATCCCCGCGATTTCAAGAGCAAGCAATTTCACCTGGTCGATATCCTTTTTCTCCATGTCAATTCCCATGCTGTTTTCCGCCTTTTTCGCAATATCTCCTGCCTTCTCCTTTCCGACAATTTTTTCAAGCTCTGAAACATCAACATCTTTCTTGTCAATTTTAGCAACAAGCTCGCAGTATTTCTCCGGCTCCTTCAGCCTAAGCTCAGGGAAATAGATTCCGTACCATTCATTCAATCTCTCAAACAGCAAATTCGCAGTCCTGTTGACCTCGTCGATTGCATTTACTACATGCACCAGCACATGGTCCTTTTTCACCATCGCCTCGCGCACATCCTTCCTTGCCTTCCTGATGAAAATGTCCCTTTTCTCCTGCCGGGCGGAGAACTTGTCCTTCTCCCTTCCCCCTCCTTTTCCCTTCTTGTTCCTGAACTTTTTGCCTTTTCCCATATAAATCAACATTATTTGGTGCACCCAATTTATATTAATTTTCGCATGGTAAAGAATACGATTTTTATGGCACCGCTAAATGAAAGGATAATGGAGCTTGCGCTTTCGCGCTCATTTTTGATACCTTCGAACGAGATTTACGGGCATACTGCGGGATTTTACGACTACGGGCCCGTGGGATGCCAGATAAAGAGGAAGATAGAAAACACATGGAGGGAAATGTTTGTTGTAAGGGAGGGTTTCCACGAAATAGAAACCTCCTCAATTTTGCCGGAAATAGTGCTAAAGGCAAGCGGGCACGTAACCTCTTTTGCAGACCCGCTTGTAACGTGCAAGAAATGCAAAAACAAATTCAGAGCAGACCATCTGCTTGAAGAGAAAACAGGCGATATTTACGACGGGCTCCCTCCAAACGAGCTTGCGGAAAAAATAAAGGAGGAGGAAATAAAATGCCCAAGGTGCAAGGGCGACCTTGAGTCGGTCGGATGGTTCAACCTAATGTTCTCGACAAACATCGGCCCAATCGAGGGAAGCACTGCATACGCAAGGCCTGAAACCGCGCAGGGAATATTCATGGATTTCCAAATAATCTACAGAAACTTTGGAAACAAGCTTCCAATGGGGATTGCGCAGGTGGGAAAAAGCTTCAGGAACGAAATCTCCCCAAGGAAAAGCCTGCTCCGCTTGAGGGAATTCACCCAGATGGAAGTGGAGTACTTCTTCAACCCCTCCAATCAGGGAATAGTTGGCTTTTCTGAAATTGAAAACGAAAAAGTAAGGATAATGACAAGGGAAGGGCAGGAGCAGAATGGAAAGAGGAAAGGGGAGATTCTTGAGCTTTCCGCAAAGGAGCTTGTTGAAAAGAAAATAGTGCCAAACGAAATAATGGCGTATTTCCTTGTGCGCGAAATGCAGTATTACTTGTCACTTGGCATAAAGCCCGACAAGATGTATTTCAGGCAGATGCCAAAGGATGAAACCCCCCATTATTCGCTTGGGAATTACGATATGGAAGTTGAAACCTCATATGGCGTAATGGAAACAATTGGAAACGCTTACAGGACAGACCATGATTTGAAGGGCCACCAGGAGATGAGCAAGCAGGACCTTTCCGTTTTTGTAGAGGAGGAGAAAAAGAAAATAATCCCCCATGTTGTTGAGCCCTCATTCGGTGTTGACAGGCTGTTTTGGTGCATGCTGGAGCACTGCTATAGGGACAAAAGCGATGAGAAAAATTGGGAGTGGTTTGACTTTCCCCCGAAAGTTGCCCCATACACTGCGGCAGTTTACCCTCTCCTCAAAAAAGACGGCCACCCTGAAAAGGCAAGGGAAATTTTGGAAATGCTCAGGGAGGAGGGGCTTACAGTAACTTACAGGCAGACAGGAAGCATTGGAAGGAGGTATGCCCGCGCGGACGAGATAGGCGTACCCTACGCAATAACAATTGACCACCAGACGCTTGAGGATGATACGGTCACGATACGCTTCAGGAACGATGGAAAGCAGGAGCGCATTAAAATTTCCGAGCTTGCAAAAGAACTTAAGAAATATGTTAGGCAAGGAAAGGTCACCCTTTAGCGGGTAATAAAATGATAAAGTTGGATTCAGGCACCAAGCACATCCTTTACTTATTCATCTTAACCAGAATTTTGCTTGCTTTAATTGCAGTTGCGGCTTCGTCCCTTCCCGACTCGGGCTACTTTTCCGGAATGCATCACGATCCCAATATTCTGGTTGACTCATTCATTAAATGGGATGCGGAGTGGTACGTCACAATCGCAACTTACGGCTACAACCCGGATGTGGAAATGTACCCCCATAACCAGGCATTTTTTCCGCTCTATCCCACCCTCATGCGCGCGTTTTCCTATTTTTTGGGAACAGTCCCATTTTCCGGAATTGCAATTTCCAACCTTTCACTTCTTGCGGCAATATACTTTCTTTACAAAATCGCAAAGCTTGAGTTCAATGAAGATGTTGCAAAGAGGTCTGTCCTTTACTTCCTAATTTTCCCGACCGCTTTTTTCCTCTCCTCCATTTACTCTGAAGGCCTTTTCCTTGCACTTGCAATTTCTGCATTTTACTTTGCAAGAAAAGGGCGGTACGACTTGGCTGGCGCGCTGGGGTTCTTTGCAGCACTAACAAGGCCGGTAGGCGTATTCCTGGTTTTTCCATTGGCTGTTTCTGCAATATTGAATAAAAGGAAAGTGAATTTATCAGAAATCGCCCCGCTGTTCATCATCCCCCTTGGCCTGCTTCTCTACGCTCTCTTCCTATGGCACCAGACAGGGGACATGATGGCATTCCTAAATGCCCAGGAAAATTGGGAAAGGAGCATAAACATTCCATTTGCTTTTGCAATGCTTTGCTTTTCCGCAATTCCTTTTCTTAAAGAAAACCAAAAGGCAGTGAATGCCGGCTATGCACTGCTCTCAATATTTCTTCTTTTCATACTCCTAACCACCCTCAGCATAAACCCGTACGATTTCATGGGGAATGGAAACCACGTTCCCCAAGTGCTTGTTGACTTCGCTTTCTGCATTTTTGCATTCGCGGTTCTGTATCCTGGAATCTCCCGCCTTCCCGTTTCCCTTTCGGTTTATTCCTTTATAGTGCTCCTCGTGCCGCTCGCAACCCAGAGCTTAATGTCATTCCCCCGGTTTGCGCTTTCCGCATTTCCCATTTTCATAGTGCTTGGGATACTGGGGAAGGACAAAAGAGTGCATTATGCCCTGTCCGCAATCTTTCTTGCGCTTATGGCAGTACTCTTTGCAATGTATGCAAACTGGTACTGGGTTGCCTGAGAGGGACATTTATATATACTATACTATTAATAGTAGCGGTGGATTGATGAAAAGGTTCTTTTCCGCAATGTTATTGCTATCCCTATTGATTGCCTTTTCACATGCAAACCAGGAAATTTCAAACTGCACAATTCTTGGAGCCGAAAATGAAATCTACACCCTGGCGGAAAACATATCCAGTTCGGGAAACTGCTTCACATTTGCGGCAGATAACATTACACTTGACTGCGCAGGCAATTCCATTTCCGGAAACGGAACAGGAACAGCAGTTCAAATCTCAAACCTTTCCGGAGCAAGAGTTGAAAACTGCAAAATCAACTCATTTGATTATGGAATAAATGTTGAAAATTCAACCGGCATTTCCATTTATGGCAGCACCATCCAGAACTGCTCCCATGGAGTGAATGCTTCCGGTTTGTCGGAATCAAAAATTGAAAACAACACCTGCTCGCTTTCCTCGTCCTCCTGCTTTGAAATTTCCGGCTTATCCACAGGAATGGTTTTGGAGCGAAATGACATCCACGGCAGCCAGGCAGGAATTAGAATGGCCTCCGAAAATCTTTCAATACTCAACAATACCCTGCACAACTGCAGGGTGGGGATTTACGCCTACTCCTCTGCGCAGGGAAGCAATTTCACAGGAAACAGAATCTATTCAAACAACTACACCGGCCTTTACCTTGAGGGCAATTCCAGCACCCCTTCCAATTATCTTGTTTATGGCAACATCCTACAGGATAACGGAGCAGACGGGCTTAAGATTGATTCCGCATCTGGGTTGAACATAACTGGAAACCTTATAGTTGGAAACGGGCAAAACGGAATTGGTTTTATCGGCAACTCAAGCGAAAACAAAATATTCCAAAACAGCATCTCAGGCAACGAATACGCAGTTTACCTTGAATATGGCGGGGGGGCACCGTCTGCGAAACCAACCGAAAACCTGTTTTACAACAACAATATTTTCCTGAATGAAAATTCCCCGCAGGCAGTGGATGAAGCTGGGGGGAACCATTGGAACTCAAGCAAGGAAATCGGCGGAAATTACTGGGGGGATTATGAAGTTAATGGCGGCTTTCCCGAAAGGTATGAAGTAGGCACTGCTGAAAATGCAATTGACTATTATGCAGTGGATACGGTATCCGGCTGGCTCGCCCCAATCCCATCCTCCCCTGAATGCAACGCGTCGGAAGTGGCAGGCCCCTGCAGCAACCTCTCCTACAATGATTTGCTCCTAAATGCAAAAGTCGTATGCACCGAACTAAACGGCTCGTTTTCAAACGCAAGTTTTGAAT
>CAYTXD010000124.1:0-4681 GCA_964441305.1 Microcaldota archaeon | reverse complement strand
GCGTAAATCATTTTGCATTTGGGAGGCCTTACCATAACGAATATATATTCATAATAGTTTAAAAGTGTTTGGGTATATGCCGCAAAGAAAAATGCAAAGAAGAATCGGTTTCGCTAAGCCCTTTTCGGCCTCATTTGCGGGTTGAAAGAAGAGGTTTTCCTGTTTTTTGGAATTAGCTGGTAGGCCCAAAGCGCAATCGAGGCAACCAGATTTGTTGCTATAATCACAAGGAAAGTTATTTCCACAAAGTGGTATGTCCCCTGCAGGTGGGAGGCAATAGTAAGTGCCAGTATTGCAGGAGTAAGGCCGCGGGGTACGAAGAATGTGACAAGATAGCGGTATTTCTTGAGAAGCTCCTGCCTCATGCCAACTAGATATACTGCCAAGAAGCGCGCAAATACCAGAATTGCAGTAATTGCTGCAGCGGCCAGGAATATTTCATTGTTGAATACGGAAAGGTCGACCACCACTCCCAAGTAGATAAAGAAAAGCGTGCGGAAAATGAAATTCAGCTCGTCCAAAAAGTCCTTGAAAGGTGCGAGTATCTTTCTTCCATTCCTTTCCTCCCCTGAATTTGCCTTATGCCGGTATGCAAACATGAAAGAAAAGGCGCCAATTGCAACATAGCCTCCCGCGCCGATTGTTTCTGCAAAGTAGAAAATTAAAAGCAGGAGCGCAAGCGTGAGCGTTCTTCTGAATTCAAAGCGCCCGAATTCTTTCCAGAGGTATGCCCAAATTGCCCCGGTGGAAGTGCCGATTGCAAGCCCGCCAAAAAAGAAGGCAAAAAACATAAGCAGGGGATTTGTTTCTGCAGTGAACACTGTTGCATACTGAAGGAGAATTACAGCAACAATTATGTACCAGGCATCGACAATTGATTCCAAAGTAAGGAATTTCCTGAGCTTTTCAGATACATTCATGCGGGGGAGGAATACCGCCGCGTAAATGAAAGTCACGCCGCAAAGGACGGAGCCAAGAAGTGCGCCGTAAACATATCCCCAGCCCAAAAGAAGGTTCATTGCAACTGAAAGAAAGGCCATGCAGAAAAAAAGGTGGAGCACGTTGAATTGGAGAACGTGCTTCATTATTGTGGAAAAATTCCTCAAGTCAATATCGAGAATGTTGTCAAAAAGGAGGATTACCAGTATTATGGGCATTACAACCGGGGCAAGGGAAAGCATGGATGCAGGATCAACAACTCCGTAAACCGGGCCAAGGGCAAGGCCTACCAGAAGAAGCACCGCAGACTCTGGAATTTTTGTTTTAAGGAATAACCTGTAGCCCAAATAGCTTGCAAAAATCGCAAGACCGATTATAAGCAAATTCAGGTCAGGCATACGATTACCTGCTAATGTAAATGAAATTCAGCTTGTCATCCTTTCTCCCGTCAAAGCGCGCGAAGTACATTCTTTCAAACTGTACAATGTCTCCTTCCTTTAACCCTACGCAGGACTTTTCGCAGAATCCTACATGGGTTTTCATGCTGTATTCGTTGAATTTCCCGTCCTTGAAAAGCTTGCCCGGAACGTGGACTATTGCCTCCGCTTCGCTGCCTTCCGGAACCCACTGCAGCTTCATCCCGTCCTTCAGCTCGTCCCCTTCAAAATCCGCGCTTACTTCAGTTTTTGTTATTGATGTTATCTTCACATTGTACAGGTCCTTGAGCCGGAAAGTGTCGCCTATTGAGAGGGATGCGATGTCCTCATGGGGAACGAAAAACTTTTTCCAAACTGTAATCTCCCTTTCCCCTAAATCCTGTTTGGGGTGCTTCCTGATTTTGACCTTTTTCTCAGGGGCGTTTTTTACGGTGAGTATTACCGGATTTTTCACAAAGAAATACCTGGGGGAGATTGGGTCGATGAGCTTCTTGTTTTCTGCCAGAAGTTTCTTCATGTCCGGCTCGCTCTCAGTTTTGGAAAGCCCGAACTGGAGTACGAATTTCTTTATCGCCTCTGGCCTTATCCCCCTTCTCTTCAAGCCTGCTAATGTTGGCATTCGCGGGTCGTCCCATCCCTCCACTTTCCCTTCCTTCACCAATGGGGAAATGTGCCTTTTTGAAATCGGGAAGTCCTGGATTGCAAGCCGGGAGAAGGAAATAAGCTCCGGCTTCCTGAGCCCTGCTTTCTCAAGAATCATGAAATACAGTTCATCACGCAATTCGTACTCCTTTGAGCGCATGGTGTGAGTTATGCCGTTTATCGAATCAAGTAATGGCGCCTGAAAATCGTAGGAGGGCCATACTGTGTACTTGTCCCCCTGCCTGTAGTGTTTTTCTTTTATTATTCTGAAAAGTGTGGGGTCGCGGAGTGCGGTGTTCTCATTTTCAAGGTCGCCCTTGAAGCGCATAACCGCCCCGCCTTTATCGAATTCCCCGTCGTGCATCTGCCTCCAAAGGCCCACGTTCTTTTCGTTGTCGTTGGACCTGCATTTGCAAGCTTTTTTCTTCATCCTTGATTCCTTTATCTGCTCTCCCTTGCAGGTGCATATGTATGCGTCCCCGTTTAGAAGCAGGTGTTCCCCATGGTGGTAAAGCTCATTCATAAAGTCGGATGCGTAAAGCTCTGAATCCCACCTTATCCCGAGCCATTTCAGACCTTGCTTTATCGCTTCAACATAGTCCTGCTTTTCCGCTTCAGGGTTGGTGTCATCGAAGCGTAGAACCATTTCCCCTTTATATTTTATTGCCGCCTCGTTTTCTATGAAAGCCGCCTTTGCATGACCTATGTGGGGCCAGCCGGACGGCTCGGGCGCAAATCGGGTGACAACCTGTCCTTCCTTTGCATTGGGAAGCTCTATTTCCTTTGTTTCCTTCTCTGCCCTTTTCTCCCCGAAATCATAGGCATTGTACTCTGTTTCAACATCCTCTTTTGGAAGCTTGTTAACCAGTTTTGAGGTTTCCCTTATCATGTCCATTAGCTTGGTCATGTCCTTTTTGGAATCCGGGAATTCGGAAACTACCTTGCCTATAACCGCGCCGGGGGCGGCTTTTCCGTATTCATAAGCATTTTTTATCGCGTATTTCCGTATTGCCTCTTCAAGCATCTGTGTTTTTTTATCCTTTTTCTTCTCCTCTTCTTTTTTCCTTTGCTCCTCTTTCCTCTTCTCTTCCGCCTTCCTCAGCTCTTCGGCATTCTTCTTTTCTTCCTCAAGTTTCTTCTTAAGCTCCTTTTCCTTTTTCTTTTCCTCCTCAAGCTGCTTTTTCAGCTCCTCCTCTTTTTTCTTTTCCTCCTCAATCTTCCTGCCTTTTTTCTTCTTTTCCTCTTCAAGCTTTTTCTCCAGTTCCTCTTTTTTCCTTTTTCCTTCCTCAAGCTCTTTCTCCGCTTTTTTTAACTCACCCTCCTGCTCTCCCGGAGGGGCCTCTGCCTTTATGGAAATGGCTTCAGTCACATCTGATGGTTTTTTTTGCCCGGGTTTTTTCCCCTCTTTCTCTTCCTTTTTTTCCGCCTCTGCCTTTTCCTCTTTCTTCCCTTCCTTTGGGGGTTCTACCTTCTTTTCCTCTTTTTGCTTTTCTTCAGGATGGAGTTTGAGATATTCTTCCCTGACTTTTTTCTTTTCCATTCTGTTTATCTCTGAGGTTATTGCGCGGATTCCCTTCATGGTGTCGGCCATGTGCTTTTTTGTTTCCGGAAATTTTTCCATGGCCGGGCCGACTATCGCTCCTGATGATGCTTTTCCGAATTTGAATGCGTTCTCTATCGCCTGCTCGCGAATAAATGATTTCAGTTCGGGAGTAAGAATTCCTGATGGGCCTTCCCTCCCTCCAGGGTGCCCTTCCTTGCCTTCTTCCTTTTTCCCTTTTTCTTTACCTTTTTCCGCCGGTTTTTTTTCCTTGCTCTCCTTGCCTTCACCTGCCTCTTCCTTTTTCCCCTTTTCCTTTATTTCAGGAACTTCCTTGGATGGTTCGGGGGTTGGAGTTGGCTCTATTTTCTTTATTCCGCTCTCTTTTTCCCTTGGGGGTTGGGGCTTTTCTTCATTTTCAGTTTTTTTTTGAGGTTCTTGGGAAGATGAAGTTGATGAATCCATTTCAGGTTCCTTTTTCCCCTTGCCTTCAGATTTCCCCTTTTTTTCTTCTTTCCCGCCCTTTTCTTTCTTTAATTCAGGCACCGGTTTTATTTGCCCTCCTGAAGTTTCTGCCTCTGCCTTTTCCGGCTTTGACTGCCCTTTCTCCCTGGGCTTGGCTTCCGGCTTGATTTCCTGCTGTTCTGGCTTGGAAGTTTCAGGCAGGGGGGGCTTCTGCCCCTCCGGCTTTTGGTGCTCGGGCTGGATTTCCTTACTTGTAGGAGCTGGTTTTTTTGGCTCTGGTTTTATCTGTTCCTGCTGTGACTGGGTTGACTGCCCCTCTTGCTTTTGCGGCTCCGGCTGTGTTGGCTTCTTTTCTTCCAGGGGCTTCGGCTGCTGTGTAAGGGGAGGTGCTGGCTTTTCATCTGGAGTGGCGGGCATTGGCTCGGGCGGAATTTGCTGCTGTTCTCCGGACGCGGGGGGTTTCGCTTTCTCCTGCTTCCCAGGTTCGGAGGGCGCTTTTTTCATCTTCCCGCCAGGGGCAATTTTTACCGGCTCGGGCTCGGGCGGGGAGGGGGCGGGCGCAACAGGCACATCCGATTCCGGCTCCGGAGGAGGTGGTGCGGGCCTGACTTCCGGCTCCGGCTCGCGGGCCTGGGGAGAGGCCTGTTTTTCCTGCTTC
>CAYTXD010000123.1:0-4697 GCA_964441305.1 Microcaldota archaeon | reverse complement strand
AATTTTAACATTCCCGCCGTTTTCAAGAATCCTGAGCATGTCTATGCCCTCGATTGATTCCATGGGCGTCCTTGGGGTTTTAACAAATTCAAGCAGGAACTCTTTTTTGTAAGGTATTATGCAGACCTGCTTGAACATGCTTTCATGGGGGGAGCCAACTTTTTTTTGCGAGGGAATTGGTTCGCGTGAGAAAAAAAGTGCGTTGTTGTTTTTGTCAAAAACCACTTTAACTTCATTGGGATCGTTAAACTCCTCAAGAGTTTCCATGCGTGCAGCGAGATTAACAACTTTTATTGATTTGTCTTCAAGTATTGGCCCCAGTGCCTCTTCAATCATTTCCGGGTGCAGCATTGGCTCGTCTCCTTGGATCATGACTACAATTCCTATATTATCGCCAGTTTGTGACTCAATTATTTCAACAGCTTCTGCAGACCTGTCAGTGGCGGTTTGGTGCTTATCGCTGGTCATAACGACTGGGGCATTTATGGATTCGGCATACTCCCCAATCTCTGCATCACAGGTGGCGATATAAACTTTGTCGAGGGTTTTTGATTGGATGGTTCTGGAATACACGTGACCAATCATGGGAATTCCTAGTATTTCCTTTAGGGGCTTGCCTGGAAAGCGGGATGACCCCATTCTGGCAGGTATTATACCAATAACTTTCATTTTATCCCTTTAATTTGTTGAGTTCCGACTTGCATTTTTCTCCCAAAAAAAGAAAATCTATGCTAAATGCCAAGAAGTTATAACCTTCATCCTTTTTCTTATTCAATTCTGAAATATCAGGTGGGACTACATGAAATCCCAATGGTTTCTCTGAATTTTTGCATGCTTTCTTTACTTTTTCCAAAGCTTCAAGCATTTGGTTGTTTTCGAAGTTGCCTGGATCCCCCAAAGAAGCGGAAAGGTCATAAGGGCCGACAATGCAGCCATCCACACCTTTTACAGAGAGTATTTCTTCTATGTTTTTTACTCCGTCTATATGCTCTATCTGAACTATTACTACGGACTCTTTTGAAAGCCATTTCTTATAATCTTCAAAACCTGTGCCGTATTTCTGGGCTCGGTAAAGCCCTACTCCCCGGATTCCTTCAGGAGGGTATTTTACTGAATTCACTGCCTGTTGGGCGTCTTTTTTTGAATTTACCATCGGTACTATCACTCCATGCGCACCAATATCCATAACTCTCTTGATTAGTTGTGGGTCGTTTTCCCCAACTCTGACCAAAGGCGCGCATCCTTTTGATTCAATAATGCTCGCTAAAACCTGCACCCCCTCGAGATTTATGGCGCTGTGCTCCATGTCAATAACCAGCCAATCAAAATTTGACTGGAGAAGTATCTCTGGTATGCTGGGGTGGGAGATAGTTATCCAGGAACCTAAAGTGAATTCATTTGAATTCAGCATATCTTTTAGAGATTTCATAGATAGAACACTCTAAAATGATTTATAATCCTATCCACGACCTATTAGATATAAAAATGCCCAAAGAAGACCAAGGTTGAAAACTTGTCCAATAAACTAACAATTATAGCAAATTAGGGACGGAATGGTGGAAAAACGGATTACTTGAATAAATATTCTAACAAATCACCTTTCAAAAATTTCGCTAGTTTTTTGTTAGATTCGCCGTAAAATTTTGTGAAGTAAGTTTCATGCCTCAGATTATATGAAAATGTTGGGCGCGCCAACTTAAACAATTCATCAAAGGAATAAAGAATAGAAAAAAACCCTGGTTTGTAAATATGATAAATAAATGCATGCTTAATTTTCTGAATAAATGACATTTTTGCTCCATTTATGTTTCTTTTGAATCCATACGTGTCATCACTTAAATCATAATTTATGAAACAATTAAAAAATCTTAATAAAGATATTGAAAAGGGGCTTAGGGCTGGATTAACCTTATCAAAACTTATGCTAATCTCTTCAACGCCCAAGAAACGGCATAATTTCCTTGTAGTTTTTCTGGGATCTTTTTTTAGATCTTCCAAAGTGTAAACATAAAAATTATTTCCGAAAGTTTTGCTCAAATATTTAACCATCGGGAACCAATCAATTTTCCTCGAATCAAGTTTTGAATTGTTAAAATTGCTCTCTATGAAATCAGTAAAACATAGAGTACCCCCTGCCTTCACATATTGGCTGTAGTGACTTTTAAACCAATCTTTTTGGTTTCTGATAGACAATATAATTTTAGCTTTTGGAAAGACCTGCTTGATCCTATCGATCACTGCCGCCCTATCAAAATAACTCCCATAACAGAATGTCAAAGGATCAAATATTATTCCGTTTACACAACCTGGTTTTTGGTTTAGATCTAGGATCTTGATTAATTTTTTTTTGAAATCTTCGCTGTTAAATGAAAAGCTGTCCACATCGATCAATTCATCAAATAACAAATCCTCTAAACCGATGGTATTGGCAGTATAAATTTGTATTTTTTCATGTTGCTTATAAAAATTTTCAATGAATGTTGTTCCACATTTTTGAAAACCGAGATGTATGAAAGAAACATTTGGGTACATTATGTATCTACCTCCATTAAAGATCCTATAATTACAAACAACTCAATTTATCTTAAATCGAATTGATATTTGACTGACGCAACATATCCTGTATGCTTGGGTGAGCAATGGTTATCCAGGAACCTAAAGTGAATTCATTTGAATTCAACTTGTCCTTTAATGATTTCATAAAAAGATAACCCTGAAATGCTTTAAAATTCTATCCGTGGCATTAAAACATAATATTTTGTCATTGAAAAAGAATATGCATGAATAATTTAGAGTATATCCGGAATTAATGGATGCCAATGATTAAAGTATTGCAATCGCAACATTATTGCCAAAAAGTGGTCAGATGGAAAAGATAACTAAATATCCAAAAGAATTGGAAGTTGCCAAAGAGTTGGCAGTTAATTCAGGAAAAAAAATAATGGGGATATATGGCTCAAAGGAATTCAGCACTAGGATGAAAAGTGATAATTCACCCTTAACCGAAGCGGATGTGGAGGCTAACAGAATAATAGTTTCAGGCTTGAGAAAGGAGTTTCCCGAGGATGCGATTCTTACTGAAGAGGAGAAGGATGACAAAAGCAGAATTGGGAAAGATAGGGTGTGGGTTGTTGATCCTTTGGATGGAACAAAGGAGTTTATAGCGAGAAACGGGGAGTTTACCGTAAATATTGCCCTGGTGGAGAATAGAAAGGCTGTTTTGGGGGTGGTTTTTGTTCCTGCAAGAAATGAGATGTATTTCGCATCAAAAGGAAACGGGGCATTTTTTGAAAAAAATGGCAAGATGGAAAAGATTGCTGTTTCGGATAGAGCGGAGTTTGGGGAAATGGTTCTTGTGAAAAGCAGGTCCCATGCAAGCGAAAAATTGATGAGTATCATTGAGGAAGCAGGTTTTAAGGAAATCAAGACTGCAGGGAGTTCGCTTAAGGGATGTCTGGTTGCAAAGGGCAAGGCAGATGTTTACATTCGGCTTGGGCCTGTGAATGAATGGGATATATGTGCGATGAGCAGCATTATCTCCGAGTCGGGGGGAAAGATAACTAATTTAAAGGGAGAAACACTTAAATTTAATTCAGAAAATACCCTGATTAAAGGGTTTATCGCTTCTAATGGCAGAGCACATGAAAAACTTATCGAAATGGTGAAATGATGGATCGGCTCGAAGAGCTTGAAGCTCAAAGTGTATATATACTGAGGGAGGCATACAAGAAGTTCCCGAACCTTTGCATGCTTTGGTCAATTGGAAAGGATAGCACTGTCCTGCTTTGGCTGGCAAGAAAGGCTTTTTTTGACCATATTCCGTTTCCCCTCGTTCACATAGATACCGGCTTCAAGATAAAGGAGATGATTGAATACAGGGACAAGATAACAAAAGAGCTTGGCCTTGACACTATTTACGGGATGAATCAAGATGCGCTTGAATCGAAGAATACTTTTCCTGATGGTAAAATAAGCAGAGTGGAATGCTGCAAATTTTTGAAAACAGATGCGCTTGGGAAAACATTGTCTGGTGAACTGCCAAGGTATAGGTTTGACCACTCCAAGGGCGGATACGTGGTTGACGATAATAAAGGGCCATACACCGGAGTAATTGTGGGAGTGAGGGCGGATGAGGAAGGAAGCAGGTCAAAGGAGAGATATTTCTCTCCAAGAGACAAGCGAAGTTCGTGGGATATTGGAGACCAGCCCCCGGAGCTTTGGAACCAGTTCAAAACCGATTTTGCCCCCGGCACTCATATCAGGATACATCCACTTTTGGACTGGACCGAACTTGATGTTTGGGAGTATATAGAGCGCGAGAATATTCCTGTCGTATCGCTTTATTTCTCCAAAAAGGGAATGAGGCGCCCTTGCCTGGCCAGCTTGGTCAGGGTCTTGCCTCCGAGCATCTTGACGAGCTGTTTGCCGAAGGTGCGCTCGTCCACCTCCTTTTTGAACTCATCGAGGTTCGCCTTGAAGTACGCCTCGTGCTCCGGCGCGTTCTTCTTGAGCCCTAGGTAGATGATCTCGGCGATGATCTTGCCGTTTAGGGGGCTCGTGTGGATGTGGGGGTTGCCGTAGATGTGCACGTCGCCCTCGGCGCGGCTCACCGTGACCGGCACCTCGGAGATATCCACGCCTGCGCTTGCCGAGACGTACCCTTTTTGGCCGCTGCGGATCTTGGGGTTGTTGGACAT
>CAYTXD010000122.1:0-4739 GCA_964441305.1 Microcaldota archaeon | reverse complement strand
AGGAAGAAAAGCCCATAGAAGAAGCTCCCAAGAAAGATAAAGAAGAGAAGAAAGAAGAAAAGCCCGCGGAAGATTTAAAGAAAGAGGAGAAAAAGGAAGACAAGAAAGAGGAAAAGCCAAAAGAAGAAGCGCCAAAGAATGACGAGGAAAAGAAGGACGAGAAGCCAAAGGAAAAACAAGATGAAAAGAAAGAAGAAAAGAGGGAATAGGTAAGCCAATTTGGCAGTACCCAATGAATTCACGCTCACAAAAATGTGAAAAATAAAAATAATATTGAAGAAGGTGGTATCAATGAAAGTGGACCCATATCTACACGCAGCTCTTGTGCTTCACGGCGCGGGAAAGGACATCAGCAAGGATAACCTTGTCAGCGTGCTCAAGGCGGCTGGTGCGGAGGCAGACGATGCCAAGGCAAAAGTTCTCGCTGAGGCAGTTTCAGGAGTTGACTTTGAGGAGCTTCTGAAGAATGCGGCAGTTCCTTCGGCGGCACCCGCAGCAGCGGCACCCGCAGCAGCAGAAGGCGGAGAGGAGAAAGAGGAAAAGAAAGAGGAAAGTGCAGAGGATTCTGCAAAGAAAGAGGAAGAGGCGGCTGAAGGGCTTGCAAGCCTGTTCGGCTGATTTTTTCTTTTTTTCTTTATCTTTTTGCTTTTCCCTATTGCATTGAACAAAAATAGTTTAGCTTAGGCCATCCAGTTCCTGCTTTAGCTTATCGAGCAATTTTTCAACATCTCTCTTGCTTATCTTTTTTTCCTTTTTCTTTGAATTTCCAATTACCCCAAGAAGAAGCAGCACAAGCTTTCTCCTGCCCTCTTTGGCGCTTAGCAGCTTCTTTAATTCCGTCCTGTTTTTCAAGCTGATTTTTTTTGCAATTTCCGGCCAAGGCTTTTCTTCCAGAATATTTGAAATGAGGCGCTTTGCATCCTTTTTTGAAAGTCCCCCCGACTCCAAAAAGGAATAGATTTTTTCCTTTGTTTTTTTGTTTTCTCTTTCTATTCCTTGTTTTTTATCGAGCACCTTTTCCAGCTTTTCGATCTCCCTTTCCAGCCTTTCCCTTTCCTTTCCTCTTTTGGCTTTTTCCAGCGTTTTTTTAATGCCATTTATCCTACTCCTTATTTCTGCCTTTCCTTTTTTTGAAATTTTCTTTTCTCCGCCAAGCACTTCCCAGATACTTCCAATCTCTTTTTTCATCCTCCCAATGCTTGGCTTTTCCTTCTTCATTACAAAAATTTCTGAATTTTCCTTTTCTTCTTTACCCTGCCTCTTTCTTTCATGTTGCTTCTCCTTGCCTTTTTCCCTTTTCTCATTATCTCTTTTCCCAACTTTCCTTTTTCCACTACCATTCTTTACTTTTCCAGAATCATCCTCCTTTTCCCTTGCCCTCTTTAAGTTTACAGCTTCGGCACTTTTTTCCTTCTTTACTTCTTTTTCCTCCCCCTCATCCTTTCCCTTCTCCTCCCTGTTTAGCTTTCCAAAAAGCTCCCTGATAAGAGAAATTATTCTGTTTGCATGCCTGCCAATACTGCCTTCATCCTTTTTCCGGCGTTCATCCTTCAGTTTCAGGTCCTGCGTTATTTTGCCTTCCTGCCATTTTCCAATTTCTTCCCTTCCCATCTCTTCATCCATGCGCCCCGCCTTCATTTCGATAATACTCTTTGAGGCATCATGCATTCTTTTCTTCTCAACATTATCCTGCACAATTTCAATGTTCTGGTGTGTAAACGAGGATGGAAGGTTAACTGATTGCGCCTCTTGCGTTGTTTCCCAAACCATTGTTTTGCCATATGAAAATCCAGTACTGCCTGGGAGGTCTGAAAAGATATCCGCATTTGCCAATGCTTTCTTGAATATGCCCAATTCCGGATTTCTGCCCTGCCCAATACTCTCGAATTTTTTCCTGATGAAATTTTCCCTAACTTCCTGCGGCTCCAATGATAGCTGGTTTTTCTGGAATTCCCCGATTTCCCTGAAATTTTCCTCCCCGATTACCTTTTCCGACTGCCAAAGAATTACATGGGAAACAGATTCATCGTTGCAAAGAGGCTTCAAGAATTCCCATGCTACAGGATTGCCTGTATTTGCAAGCTCCTTTATGTTTCCCACCCTTACCTCCTGGTCCGGCTCATTGAGCTTTTCCTCAATTTCCTTTTTTATCTCCGCTTTCCGCGATTCGTCTGCCCTTTCATATCCTTTCATAAGCGACTTGAACTGGTTTTTGCTGCTTGGCTGTATGTTCCGAAACGGGCAGTTTGCCATTCCACCTCCTCCCAGTTTGCCTGCCTGGCCATCCATTGCCAAGCCCGCCCGCATCAAATTCCCATTAACCGAACCCCCTGCTTTTCCCCTTCCCTGCACTGGCCCTTGGACTGCAGCCATAAAAACAAACATGGTTTTCCATTGCCTCTGGAAGTTTAAAAAACCGATTACGCAGGCAATCTCTCACATCGCATGCACATGGTGCTCGCGGTGCTTTATCTCTCCTTTTTTCACTTCCTTGTAAGCAATGTATGCGGCGGCAAGAAGCAGGATTCCGCCTGCCGCAGTGTCAGTAGTTATTACTTCTCCGAGCACTGCAATTGCAAGCACAATCGCAATCAATGAGTTTGCAGTCCTTCCCAGGATGGAAGTTGAGTGTGCATCCATGTATTCCATTGCCAAATCATATGCAAAATAGCCCACTCCAGTAGCAATTCCCATGAGCACCGCAAGGCCGAGCACGGAAGGGGAAGCGGAGAAGATAAACCCAATTTTGACAAGGGCCAGAGGCAAAAGGGCAATAGTTCCAAAAATCATCGGCCATATGACTACTGTGGAAAGCTTGCATTTCCTTTCTTCGTATTTTGCCCCAATATTATATATCGCCCCCGCCATTACCGAAGCCAGCATGAGCAGCACACCTATGAACTTTTCGTTCTCAAGTGAAAAATTAAGGTCAGTGATGAACATCGCGCCAACCAAAGTAAGGACAACTGCGGCAACCGAATATCTTGTGAATTTTTCCTTTAGAAAAAAAGCAGCAAGAAATGAAGTAACCACAGGGCCGGCAAATCCGATAAGGGAAACAATGTTCACAGGAGCATATATCAGTGATTCAAGGAAAAGAAGCATTGCCATTGAGAGTGCAATTCCTATAAACGCAAGGTTCTTCCAGTCCTTTTTTGGAAACGCCAGTTCGCAGGTTCTTTTCTTGTAGGCAAAGAAAACGTAAATGACAATCACTGCAACTGCAAGCCGAATGAAAGTAAGGAAATCCGAGGGAAGCTCGGTTCCGATGAATTTTCTCAAAATGCCCAGCGATGCCAGGCATATTGCAGACAAAATCAAGCTCAGTGCTCCTTTCATTCAAATCCCATATAGTTTCTTATTTACTTTTGCGTATATTCTTAAAAGTTCACCAACCGCACAGGCATGGGATATGCACCCGCAGGGCTCCAAAGTATCCGAATCAAAAAATTCGGAAATGCTGCCGATGCATCCCTGCCAAAGATTTTTCTCGTAATTTCCCATTTTATCAAGGACCAATTCAGTATGTTCCGGGTGCACTTTAATTAATGATTCCATATACGGCCCCACAAGCCACGACCAGACCGGCCCATCGTGGCATCCCACATCTTCCGCCCGGCCTCCTGAATATTTTTCGTCGTTTTTTGAAATTGTCAATAATCCCATCGGAGAATCCAATTCCTCTTCTATTTTTGCAAAAACCTTTTTCGCCCTTTCCCTCGTGAGGGGGGTGAATGGAAGCGATATTGCAAATACCTGGTTCGGCCGTATTGATGCATCCTCCGGCTCAATTGAATCATAAAGGCATTCTTTCTCACCATTCCAGAATTTCTCCAACCCTATTCTCACATTGTCCGCAAATATCCTGTAGCCCTCTTCGCTGGGGTCATTCATCCTTCCTGCAGCATATTCCATTATTCTAAGTGCATTATACCACAGGGCGTTGATTTCAATGGGTTTTCCCTCCCTTGGGTTTGCAAATTCCCTTCCAATTTTGGAATCCATCCAGGTAAGGCCGCCCCTTTTCATCCTCAACAGGTAATCGCTGTCCATTTCAACAAACTCATTTCCTACTGAATATGAATTGACAACATCCCTCATCTTTTCCCAAAGGTAGCTTCTTATGAAAGGCATGAACCCTGTGTACTTGATATATTTGTATGCCGCATTTATCATCCACAGGGATGCATCAACTCCAGAATATTCCGGCAGGCCCTTTTCATTGAACCTGTTTGGAATCATCCCGTCCTTCATATTCTCAGCAAAAGTCCTGAAAACCCCGCTTGCCTCCTCCACCCTCCCGGCCACCAGAAGGATTCCAGTCATCGCAATCATCGCATCCCTTCCATAATCCGTAAGCCAATGATACCCTGCAAGAATTGAGTTTCCGCTTTCCCTTTTAATAACAAAATTATCAGATGAAATCAAAAGGCTGTCCGAAAACCCGTCTCTCGAAAGCCGGTTTCTTTCATAGAATTCCCTTAGCATTTTTGAAATTCTCTTAGGCCCGTCACCAGCTCTCATCTTTGCCTCATACATTGAAATTGGGTTGTTGGATGCCACAAAACCAATCTCCCCTTTCTCAACTTTCGCGCTAAAAACTCCAGGGGAGTAAAGCTCTTCCGTATATTTTTTTCCTCTCTCCCTGTCCCAGCCATAGCAGAACCCTTCTATTTTCTCATCCTTCCTGCTGAAACTGCCCTCGCTGATTTCCATGGAAAGCCGGTAAGGGCTTGTGA
>CAYTXD010000121.1:0-4742 GCA_964441305.1 Microcaldota archaeon | reverse complement strand
AGAGCAATTCGAACTGCGCAGAGGACGGCTCTGCACTTTCTGCAGAAGCACTTTCCTACGCATCAGGCCCGGGCACCGGAACTCTCGGATGCACCCCTGATGAGGGAAAAAGGCTGGCGCTCGTTCACCTTAAATTCGAGAACAAGGGTGAGGAATCCGTTTCATTGGTTGTTCCAAAGATGATGCTTGAGACAGGCGAGGGAAGCGAATACTCGCCAGACCCCGGCCTTAACCCTTACTGCATTGATTCAATGAGCGACAAGCTTTTTTTGGAATCCGGCTCCGTAAATGCAGGCACGATTAGGGCGGGAGTTGTTGGATACCAGATTCCGATGGGGGAATCCCCCGAAAGAATAGTTTACCAGAAGAATGAAGTGGCCTTTTCAATTGCGCTTGAATAAAGCGCATTTTATTTTATTTTTCCAACGCTTTAATCAAGCTTAATTATTTCCCCTATTTTCGGCGCAACCGCATCAAAGCCCATTCCCTTCAAATCCCCCGCAAACTCCTCGCACCTGTCCCCGTGGTTACAAAGGATTTTTGAAGGGTTGCAATTTTTCACAAAATCGATGAGCTGGCTTTTCCCCGCGTGAGCGGAGAAATCAAAGTAGTGCACCGGCAATGTGACTTCCAGCTCGCTTCCGCTCACATCCACTTTTCCCTCTTCCATCAACGTTCTGCCGTTCGTTCCCTCAACACAATAACCGGTGAAGAAAATTTCAGACCTTTCGTTCAGGTTAAGGAGGTAGCCCATTGCCGGGCCCCCCTGCAGCATTCCTGCAGTTGAAACAATTACTGAAGGCTCATCCAACACCTTGTCTCTCATCCCTCTGTTCTTTATGAATTTTACGGAGCGCATTGCATTATTGTATGCCTCAGGGTCGCGGAGGTAATCAGGGTAATCGCCGATTATATTTGCCGCGGTTCTTGCCATCCCGTCCAAGTAAATGTCAAAATCGTATGAAAAATCGCGGAGCATCAATATCGCTTCCTGGGAGCGGCCGACAGCGAAAGACGGGATAAGCGCGTTCCCGCCATTGTCCAGCACCCTCTTCACTTCCTTGTAAAGCTCTTTCTTCAGTGTTTCCCTGTCCGGGTGCTCCCTCATGCCGTATGTGCTTTCCAGGATAAGGTAGTCTGCATCTTCGACCGGTTTTGCCGGCTCGTGCAGCATTGATTTCTCGGTGTTGAAATCGCCGGAATATGCGAGTTTTTTGCCTCTGTGCTCTATTTCAGTTATGCATGCGCCGCTTATATGTCCCGCATCATGCATCATAAATTTAGTGCCACCCAACTTATATTCTTCCTCGTACTCCACCCTGTAAACATGATCCTTTGCCTTCTTGAAATGCTTGTTGGTGTAAGGAATGTCCGGGTCTATTTTCATCGTGTCCTTGATGAGAAGCTCCCATATGGCTTTTGTGGGCTCGGTCATGAGAGTCCTTGGGATGCATTTTGTATACGCCTCGGGAACATAGCCTGAATGGTCAAGATGGGCGTGGGAAATCGCCATAATGTCAATGCTTCCCTGAAAAGGCATGGGGTATTTTGAGTCGCTCTGCACCTTTATCCCGTAGTCAAGCATTATGTTCTTGTCTGTTTCAAGAAATATTGCGCTCCTCCCAACTTCCCTTGCGCCGCCTAAGAATGTTATGTCCATATTCAGTTGCTTGCAGGAAATTATATAAACATTCGTTAAATAATGCTATCGTGAGCGGTGAGGTTAGCTTTCTGGATTTAATGGTTTTGAGAAGGATTGACGAGAATTCGGTAGTTGAAAAATTCGGCACAAAAATAAATACCTCTTTTTTTGAAACTGCGAATCTGCTTGGCTCCCTAAAAGTAAAGGGATATGTAGACATCGAATCAAGCATAGGCGGCTCAAGCCCAATTATACTTACTGCAACTGGGAGAAAGCTTCTTCAGGAGGTGGCGGAAAAGACCGGCGAGCAGGAGTTGGACGTTCTGGACGAAACCATATTGAAAAATCTTGCTTCAGGGGTAAGGGAGCTCAAGGTTCTTGAGTCCGCGGTAAATGTGAACTCCAGGGACCTTGCAATGCATCTCTCCAAGCTCCAGGCGCAGAGGTATATAGACCCGTCAATACGTTCAGCGAATGTGAACTTGTCCCTTACCGAAAAAGGATTCACCAAAGTCGGAGGGGTGAAGGGGAAGTCCCCCCCGGAAGAAAAAAGTGAAATGAATGATGAGGAAAAACCCGAGGCCGAGCGCATACTTCCCAATGAAGAGCAGGAGGGAGAGCCGATTCCCAAGCCCGCAATGCCGGAAGTGGAGATGCCCCTGGAGACAAAAAGGATGCTTTCCAAGTTTATCCACTACCTTGAAAAATACTGGTACATTCTTGCATTGCTTGCCCTACTAATGGTATTCGTAGTAATTCTCGCGATATGGCAGGCGGGGCTAATTTAGTGGTTTTATGGTTAATTTCGACAGAATGCTTGTAAAGCACAAAATAAACCCCATACGCTCCTTGTGCGTTACTTCTAAGGAGGATGCAAGGTCTGCGGCAAAAAAACTCCGCTACCCTGTTGCAATGAAAGTAGTTTCAAAAGATATTCTTCATAAAAGCGACAGCGGATGCGTTAAGGTTGACCTGAAAAACGAGAAGCAGGTTGAAAATGCCTACGAAGAGATAATGAAGAATGCGGGCGAAGCAGAAGTCCAGGGGATGCTTGTTCAGAAAATGGCAAGGGACGGAGTGGAATTGATAATAGGCGGAAAACAGGATCCTCAATTCGGGCAGTTGATACTTTTCGGGCTCGGGGGGATTTTTGTCGAGGTATTCAAGGACTATTCCATGAGGGTATGCCCGATAGAAAGGCAGGATGCAAGGGAAATGATACGCAGAATAAAGGCATATCCGATACTTGCGGGTGCAAGGGGCAGGAAACCGGTGAATGAAAGGAAGCTCGAGGACCTGCTAATCAATGTTTCAAAATTTCTGGCCGATGCAGACCCAAGGGAATTTGACTTGAACCCCATAATAATAAACCACCGCGGCTATGATTTGGTGGACATACGAATCATTGAGTGATAGGATGAAAAAAAAGACAAAGCTCAGGAACCTGAAGACGATTTTCAAGCCAAAAAGCGTGGCAGTGATAGGCGCGGCAAGGGAGCCGCACAAGATAGGGCATGTAATAGTGAAGAATTTTCTTGATGGCGCTTTTCCGGGGAGGATTTACCCCATAAACCCAAAGGCAGATGAAATACTTGGGTTAAAATCGTATCCCAGCGTTCTCAAAGTTAAGGGAAAAATTGACTCTGCAGTGATAGCGGTGCCTGCAAAAATAGCAAACCAGGTGCTTGAGGAATGCGGAAAAAAGGGGATAAGGTCCGCAGTGGTGATTAGTGGCGGATACGGCGAGATTGGAAACGATGAGCTTGAGAATGAATTGAAAGAAATTGCGGAAAAGTACGAGATGGCAGTAATAGGCCCCAACTGCCTTGGGATACTCAACCCCGCATCAAGGGTTGACAACATATTCCTCCCAGTTTACAAATTCGGAAGGCCCAGGGTGGGGGATATCTCATTCATTTCCCAGAGCGGCGCTGTTGGAAGCTGCATAGTAGACCTTGCCGCGCATGCGGGCATAGGGATGGGAAAATTTGTTTCTTATGGCAATGCTTCTGTGATTGACGCGGTCGATTTGCTGGAATATCTGGAAAGGGACAATGACACAAGCTTGATTGTATGCTACATAGAAGGGTTGAAGAGGGGAAAGGAATTTTTGAAAGTGACTAAGAGAATTGCAAAGAAAAAGCCGATTATAGTCCTTAAGGCAGGAACGACTGAAACAGGCGCGGCGGCAGCAAAATCCCACACCGGCTCTCTTGCGGGAAGCGCTGCAGCATACCATGCGGCGTTCCAGCAGGCCAAGCTTATCGAGGCGGAGTCGCTTGACGACCTGTTCCATTTTGCAAAAATATTCGACCAGCCGTTCCCAAAAGGCAAGAGGGTGGCAGTAATTACAAACGGAGGGGGGAACGGCGTTCTTACTGCGGACGCGGTTGATGAGCACGGGCTTGAGCTTGCGGAGTTTTCAGATGAAACAAAAAAGAAGCTCAAAGACCTCCTCCCGGATTACGCAAATGTCAGGAACCCCCTTGACTTGATAGGGGATGCGGATGCAGAAAGGTACAAAAACGCCCTTTCAGAAGTGCTTGACGACCCGAATGTCGATGCAGTTGTGGCAATCACCCTGTTCCAAACAGTTTCTCTTGAGCCGACAGTTGTTAATGCAATAGTAAACGAGTCAAACAAGCAGAAAAAGCCGATCCTTGCGATTACAACTGGAGGGGAATACACTGAATTCCTGAGGAAGATTTTCGACAGCTTGAACGTTCCCACCTATTCCTCTCCCACTTCCGCAATTAAGGCACTTGCTAAATTCATCGAATACGCAAGTTACAGGCAAAAGCTTGGCAGGAAGAAGGGCCTGAGGAGATAATTCCTACCCCAAAAGCCAAAAAACAGAGCTAACTAAAACCAATTACTGCCCTTTCTTCTTTACTTCCTCAAACGCCTCATCCGCTCCCTGCTCCAATTTGCCGAACAATTCCACCCAATCTTCTATTTTGCATCCTTTCTCCTTAAGCTTCTTTCCCAGAATATCCAGCCCCAAGTCCCGTATGCTCACATCTCTTTCCCTCAATCCGCGTATCTTCTCAACCTTCTCATCCAATGTTGCAGACGAGAGCTTGCTGTCAATGAAAACATA
>CAYTXD010000120.1:0-4757 GCA_964441305.1 Microcaldota archaeon | reverse complement strand
GATGGAAAAAGAAGAGGTTGAATTCAAGGATATTGGGAGAGTTGATAAGAAGAAAGGGATTTTCAAGGATTTGATGGGGACCGAAGAATTGGCGATTAAATTGAAAAATGGAAAGAATGTTTCTATCAAGGGTCTTGAACACGATGGGGTTGAGAAAATTATTGAAAACGCGGGTGAGATTTAATGGGTTTTACAGTCAGGGGAGAAACAGCAGACGAGCTTGAGGAGTTGGGCCTTGGAGTAAGGAGAGGGAAGGAACTTGAGCTTACCAATGTAGAAGCGGCATACGTATTGGAAAAGAAAATCAAGGGCCTGGAAGAGCTGGAATTTGGGGGCGTGGAAAAGAAAATTGGGCTGGCTGAAAAGGAGAGAGACAAATACGAAGTTTTCAGGTATTTTCGGAAAAGGGGCAGAATTGCCAGAGATACGGAAGGGTTAGGGGATTACCTTTTCTTGTGGAGAAAGGGGAAAAGAAGAGGCAGGGATTTGGCAGAGGCGCTGGTAAAGGTCATTGGGAAGGATGCATGTTGGAAAGATATCGAGGAGGGAGTTGAGAGGGCAAGGGCGCTCAGAAAAAAGTCATACTTTGCGCTGGTGGAAGGGGGGAAGGTGCGCATCTTCAAGATTGGCGAAATCATTTAAACCAATGGTGCGTTCTTTCACCTGATTGGATGAAATACTGCATAAGGTGCGGGGTTGGAATACAGGATTGGGATTCAGGCTATTATGCAAGAGGGATGAAGTGCATTAACTGCTACAACCGCGACTTAAGGGATTCATTGAAAGAGAGATGCTCGTATTGCGGAAGGAAGGTAAGGCCGGAAGAGGGAGAGAAGATAAAGAAGAGGTTTTACTGCAAGAAATGCGCAGCAGAGGAAAAGAAGAGGATGAAGAGAAATACCTGCCGCGTATGTGAGAAGGAAATCAAAAAATGGGAGAAAAAGCATCGTACCCCGGATGGGAATTTCGTTTGTGACAAGTGCTACAAGAAAGGTCCGGGGAGAAGTGGAATGAAGGTTCACAGAGCCGCAGGAAAGAGAAGTAAAAAGAAAGAGGGAACTGAGTTTTTTATGGAACATAGGAGAGGGGAAGAAGAAGAGAAAGAGAACAAGGACAGTGTAATCGGCTGGATTAAAAAACTCATAAGCTGAGCTCTTCCCTTTTCTTTTTGTATCTGAGGTGGATTTTGTTTACTGTCCTGTCATCTATTTTCCCGCCCCTATGCTTATGGGGGAGAAGGGCGCCCGAGAACGTTCGGGGGATGTGAAGGAGTTCGTGGATTAGTATCTTTTCTTTTTCCTCTTCCGAGAGTTCATCATAATGCTGGGAAAGCACTTCAATTATGTAAAAGGTGCTGACATCAAGGGCCTTCTGCCAGATATCAGGAAGGTTCCATATCCTGGCATATGCATATGCCTTTGAATCATATGAGCGCATCGAGATAATGCGGAACTGGTTTATGTGGTCAAAGCCATCGTTTACAACCTTGAGTATTTCATCAAGCTTTTCCTCAACATCCGAAGCCCTTTCCACGTTCATTGCCTCACCCTATAGCTTTCAGGAGGTCTGCTTTGGCGATTATGCCTGATATTTTTCCCTTGTGGGTTATGAGTATTGCCTTGTTGTGCGCAAGTAGGTTTGTTATTGAGGAAAGGGGAGTTGTTTCGGGGAGTATTGGGAAGGGTTCCTCCATTATGTCGCCAACTTTCATGCCTGAGATGTTTTCAAGCGGCCTGCCGGAAGCAAGTGCATCTGCCAGTGTGTTCTCGGAGAAGCTTCCAACTTGCGTGTTCCTGTCAAATACGGGAAGCTGGGAGATGTTGTGCTTTCTCATTATTGAAACTGCCTCCCCCACCTTGTCGGAGCGGGAAACGGATATTAGGTCCTGGGTAAGGATGTCTTTTGCTTTAATGGTCTGCTTTTTTTCTATTTCCCCAAGAACATCGAAGATTTCCTTTGTTTTCGTATAGCTGGGGTCTATCGCGCCCCTCTCTATTTTTGCGATGAGTGACTGGGAAACGTTTGCTCGCCTTGCCAGCTCCGCCTGGTTTATCCCTGCCTTCCTTCTTCTTTTTGAAATTCCTGAAAGCTCCGGAAGCATGAATTAAGTAAGTGAGGGAAATATAAAAATGCTCGCACATGATTTGGCCATGAGGGGAGTAACAGCAAGAGCAAGGGAAGTGCTTTGCGAAAAGCAATGTTTTGTTGAGAAAAGGATAATGGAAAAGCGCTCTGCATTGGGGGGCAAGATTTTCCACAGATTTCAACTGAAAGCGGAAGGAATATTTCTCAGTGAGAGATGCAAGAGTATCGAAAGGAAGAATTGTGTCCCATTTCCCATTCTTTATGAGGGAAACGGGGCGATGGGCGAGGTTGGGGTTCTGAGTGTAGCGATAAACCAGAGGCCTGCATGCGAAATCGAAATTGTTGATGATGTTAAGCTTGAAATGGAGGCAAGAAATAAGGGGGGAGATAGAGTAAAAGTTGAGTTAACTGAGGGGAGAAAGGGGATATTTTACGTAGTCAATCCAGCAGTATATGTGCCCGGCTCGGTTCTTAGGATGGAGGATCTTTTGAGGTCTGTTTATAGGATGGAGGGTGTCAGGAGTGAGATTGCAACTGCAATAGAGTATGTTGAATTTGTGGAAAGTGAAAAGTCAGTAGTTGGAAAGGAATTAAAGGGCTTTTACAAATATGTGGTTGGGCTGGATTATGAGTTTGAAAAGAGAATACAGGAAGCGGACGATTATTGATTAAATTGGTTTGATGTGTTGATCGGCAACAAGATGGGAAAGGTAGCCGAAACCGGCGGCTCCCGAGATCAGCGTATCCCCAGTGAGAAAGAAGACCAGTAGCATGTATGCAAGGTTGGCGGCAAGGGTGTGAGTTATGCCCCTATGGGAAGGACGGAAATACGTTTTCAGTATGTAAAAGATTCCTATTCCGGCAAGTGCGAAAAGAAAAAAGGAATGGAGTTTTGGCAGGATGTAATCGATTGAAACCTGCGGGTTTTTGAAAATAGATGTTCCCGCCATTGCAAACATTGCAACTGGAAAGACGCGATCCGTCACCTGGGTGCCTTTTGAGTCGGGGTGGTCAAGGTCCGGAACCAATGTGCTGGCCATTGCTATAAGCAGAAGGCCGAAAAGGGTGAACAGGGAAGAAGGGAGGAAACTGGGAAGGAAGTTGTCCGCAATAAGGAACGCCGCAATGCAGAGCAGCAATGTTACTGTTAGATGGCCCGTCCAGTTCATGGAGAGATTTATAAGTAAAGGGGAATAATAACCTTTTGATAATTATGAGATATGGCATATTGGGAGGGGGAAGAATGGGAGAGGTTATTGCCTCTTCAATAAAAGACATGGGCGAAGAAATAGTTGTCTGCGAAAAAAACGAGGAGAGGGCGCAGAAGCTCAAGGAAAAAGGTTACGAGGTTGAGCCGGAAAGCAGGACTGCCGCATTCGGGGCGGATGTGGTGGTTGTTGCGGTCAAGCCCAAAGATGCAGGAGAGTTGCTTTCAGGGATAGTGGAGGAATGCGAAGGGAAGTTGGTTATCTCAATTGTCGCAGGCATGACAATCCATTCCATCTGGAGAAAGTTGAAGCAGAGCAGGATTGCCAGAGTAATGCCTAACACGCCCCTGCTTGTTGGGTGTGGGGCTACATGCTACTCTCTGTCGGAGGACGCAAAAAGAAACGACGAAAAAATAGTTGAAGAAATTTTCGGAAAGAAAGGGGTATGCTATAAAGTTCCTGAGGAAATGATGGATGTTGTAACCGCCCTTTCCGGAAGCGGGCCTGCATATTTTTACTTTGTCATTGACGCGATTGCCAAGGAAGCGGTCAAGCAGGGAATGGAAGAGAAAATTGCGTACTCGCTTGCCTCCCAGACCGCTTTGGGGGCCGGGATGATGGCAGCAAAGACAGGAAAGGGCCCGAATGAGCTTATTGAAATGGTGGCATCCCCAGGAGGAACAACTATTGAGGGGTTGAGAGTGTTGAGAAGGGAGAAAGTTGCGGAAGCTTTTGCAAATGCAGTTGAAGCCGCGGCAAATAAAAGCAAGCAACTTAGCAAGTGATTCTTTCCAGAAAGCGGGCTACCGCGAAATCATATTTTCTGGTATGTTCCGGATGTTCCTTGAATTGTTGGTTCTGCCTTGCTTTGGTTGAAGAGAAAAGAATGTCAAAATAGGCCTCCCCGAATGCGGTGTCAAAATGGGCCAGTTCCACATCGGACATGGTGTTGGTTGCAAGATATACTGATGAGAGGGCCTCCAACCTTTTTAGTGCGACTTTTCCCTGGGGAGTTATTCCCTTTTTCGGTCTTAGGGACGTTTTCAGCATCATCAAGAACGCAATTATCTCTTCTTTTATTCTTTCAAGCAGGGGGAGTTTTCGGGAGGGGTGGGGGGCAGGGGTTTCATTTGACTCAATGCCGTTCAGGGGGGTTTGAGTAAGGGTCAGTGCATATTCTTCCAAGCTTTTAGTGGTTGCATCCCCTTGGCCCGCCAAGTCCTCCATCTCTTTTTCCAAGAGCGCCAGTGTTTCAAGTATGTCCTTCTCAGAAAAGCCGCTATTTTCAACGTGCCCCATAGTAGGGGAGTTGCTGAGTTGAGCCGGCATTTGTTGTGCTAATCCTTGCATCTTACCACTGGTCGCGGCAAGAGATGGAAAGAAGTTGTATAAATATGTTTCGTTTTTTCGGGCTGTGGGACAGAAATAATGTTTAGTCCTTAACGATTACAACATAGGCGCGCT
>CAYTXD010000119.1:0-4762 GCA_964441305.1 Microcaldota archaeon | reverse complement strand
GGGAAAGGATTCAGTTGAACCTTTTTTGGAATATGGAGAGGGGGGGAGGGGAGCTTATGTGCTTTGCAGGACTTCCAACCCTGGCGCAGAGGACTTCCAGTCGCCGAGCTTTTTCTTCATGAAAGTTGCGGAAAAGATTGTAGAGTGGCACTCGCCTGGGATTGGCGCTGTTGTGGGAGCCACTTCAAAAGATGAGCTTGAGAAGGTTGTTTCCTATTTCTCTGGTTCTGAAAAGGAGATTGCGCTTCTTATTCCAGGTGTTGGAGCGCAGGGGGGAAGTGCAAAAGAAGTTGGGGAAATTTTAAGGGAGCATGGAGAGATGGGAATTCATAGGATTAATGCGTCCTCTTCGATAAATTACGCCTATGAGAAGATGGGGTCGGACGATTTTGTTGGTGGCGCGCTTAAGGAAGTTGAAAAGCTTAATTTTGAAATTGGCGCCCAATTCCGAGGGTGAACTGCAATAATTTTACTAAACAGGTTTGCCGGTATATAGGTACAGTTACTGCTTTTGCAATGGATTTTAAACTCTATTCTACATACTGCAATTATGTTTGAGCAGGAGGCGCGCATTCTGGACAGGAACCTGGAGTTCCTGGGGTTTTCAATGGCTGCGGCAATGGAAAACGCGGGTGCAGGCGCAGCCAGGGAAGCGGAGAAAAGGTTTGGCAGGGGAAACAAGATTGCTGTTTTCTGCGGGCTTGGGAATAACGGGGGGGACGGGCTCTGCGCATCAAGGTTTCTTTCGGAAAGAAATGACGTGGATGTTTTTCTTGCAGGGAGGAAAAAAGAGGTGAAAAGCAGGGAGAGCAGGAGAAACCTTGAGCTTCTGGAGAAAATGGGGAAGGAAATTGTTGAAATCAAAGACAGCAGGGATGTGGGCAAAATAAGAGGGAAATACGACATTATTCTTGACTGCCTTCTTGGAATCGGCGCGGAGCCGCCTCTTAGAGAGCCGGTGAAAAGTGTTGTAACTAAAATTAATGGGATAGAGGGGAAGAAAATAGCGGTGGATTTGCCGACTCCGGGGTTTGGGGAGGATGTTGTTTTTTCCATGCACATGAAAAAGAAAAAAGGGGCAGTGGTTATACCGATAGGGGTTCCAAAGGAGCTTGAGAAAATTGTCGGCCCGGGGGATTTCCTGGAGTTGAGGGAGCCGGAAGAGAAGTCGCACAAGGGGGAGAACGGGAAGTTGTTGATTATTGGAGGGAGTGAAAGGTATTACGGCGCGCCTCTTTATGCCGCAATTGCTGCATCCCATTTTGTGGACTTGATTTACTATTCATCAACTGAAGAGAACAATAAGGCGGCGAAAAAACTTATGAAAAAAACGCCGGAGTTGATATTGGTTCCAAGAAAGGATTTCAAGGGGCGGCTGGAGGACGCGGACTGCGTGCTTGTTGGCCCGGGGATTGGGAAGGGAAAGAAAGTCAAGGAAATTGTTGATGCAGTAGTGGAGAGCGGGAAGAAATCGGTAATTGATGCTGATGCGCTGAGGTTTCTGGGGAAGGAAAAGATTCATGGGAATTGCATCCTCACTCCGCACAAAAAAGAGTTTGAGAGGATTTTTGGAAATAAGCCAAATGCGGAAAATATTGAAGAAATGGCAAAAAAATATGGCTGTACCATCCTGGGAAAGCAGCCCGAGGCGGACATAATTTCGGACGGTAAAAGGGTTAAGAAGAATATTATTCATAACAAGGGGATGACTAAAGGCGGAACAGGGGATACGCTGGCAGGCCTGGCGGGGGCGTTTGCATGCAAAAATGATGTATTCATTTCCGCCTGCGCGGCAGCATTCATAAACGGGCTTTCCGCGGAGTTGCTGAAAAACGAGCATGGGCATTATTTTTCCGCAGCAGAGCTTGCGGGGCAGGTTGGAAAAACTGCCGCTTTTGTGAGGGGAAGAGGGTAATGGCATGATAAGGATAGAGCAGTTCAACCCCAAAAAGGGCAGCAGGATTTCTGAGCTGATAGGGCAGTTCTCGAAAATGGGAGGGACCGCGCGGGAGCTTGCGGAGGCGTGTGAAGTTTCCGAAAAGATGGTTAGAGACAGGGAATGCCTGAAGTTTTTATCAATGTCCGGAGCGGCCGTGCCGATGGGCCTGAAGGAACTTGTATGCGAGCTTATTGAAAAAAAGTGGTGCGATGTTATTGTCACCAATGGCGCGAATATCGTGCATGATGTGATGGATGCCTACGGCGCGAAGCATTACGCCTGCTCGCACTGTGTCAATGATGTGGAACTGCATAAAAAGGGAATGGGAAGGGTAGGGAATGTTGTCGTTTCCAACAAGGGATACGAGGTTTTTGAGAAGGAGATGAAAAAGATTTTCTGGGAGATTTCAGAGGAAAAAGAAGTTATTGGGATAAGCGAAATGATGGAGGAGATTGGGAAGTGGCTTCCTGAAAATTCTTTCGTGAACCTCGCGCAAAAGAAAGGGGTCAGAATCTACTCGCCTGGCTTTCAGGACAGCATGCTCGGCCTGCAGTTGATGATGTTCAGGCAGAAACGGAAGCTGGTGGTGGATGCGGCTTTGGATATGGATGAGCTTGTGCATCTAACTTATGATGCTAAACGGACTGGCGCATTGATGCTTGGAGGGGGAGTTCCCAAACATTACGCGATGGGCGCAAACATTTTAAGGGGCGGGCTTGATTATGCAGTTAACATCACAACTGGCTCATGGCAGGATAACTCGCTGAGCGGCGCGCCCCTCTCTGAAGGAAAGAGCTGGGGAAAGGCAGGGGAAAAGGCGGAAACCGCAATTGTCCGCGGTGATTACTCCGCGTATTTCCCGATGCTGATGGGCTATTTGAGGGAAAAGGTGGAATAGATGATGGAAGTGTATTCAGTAATAGCATTGAGCGCAATAACCGGGTTTCTGGTGAAGCTTTGCGATGATATTGTGGACAAGAAATTGGGGATTAGGGGAGGGCATGCCCTTGCTTTTCTTTACGGGTCAATAATCGCATACATGATATTGAACAGTGGTGTTGCATCCCTTTGGTTCGCGGTTGTATTGGGGGTCGCGCTGATGGGAAAAATTGACGATACGATACATGTGGTGGCATTGGTTCCGGTCACTTTAGTTCTCCTGTTCTATTTCCTCGGGCATTACGAAGTGGCATTTGATGCGGTGCTTTTGCTTGTTTTTGGGGCGGCGACAATATTCGATGAGTGGGCCCCAAAAATAAAGAGCGAAAAGCTTAGGTGGGTGAAAGAAAGGAGACCTGCACTGGATGTCATTACCTTTTTTGTTTCCCTTTTCACAGGCAACTGGATGTATATAACCAGCATACTTTCATTTGACGCGCTGTACCTTCTGACCGGGTTTTTTGTGAAGAAAAAAATAAAGGTTAAAGTTTAGCAGGCACCTCGGGAGAACTGTGCGATGCAAGACGGGCATTGATTACGGCGAGGCAATCCTGCACTACCCACCAACCCACTGGAATGCTGCCCCCCGGTTAGCTTTTTAATATTGGCTGGGAAATACTGTGGGGAGGAGAATGGAAAAGAAATACCTTGCGAGATACCCTTTTCTTTCGGAAGCCAAGGATTTTATGAAGGAGAAGAGGATGGAGCTGAATGCATACCTTAGGGAAAAAGGGGAGAAAAGGGTGAGGGGCGCTCTTATTGAGGGAAATGTCCCGAAAATGCCAAAATCCCTTCCCAACCCGGATGCATACCTTTACGAAATCGCCTCTTATGCCGCCGCAAGAATGATACTTTCCTCCCTTAAGAGCAGGTTTTTAATCAACAGGTATGCGATTGCGGAAGCGAAAAGGGCGTCTTCCTATTTGAGAAGCGAGGAGGAGAGGGTTTTGGAAAGGGTGGCAGATGACCTGGGGATTGGGTTTGTGAAAACCGAAAGGAGGCAAGAGGTTCCGGTTATAGATTACGTGAAATACTCCCCAAAAGACAGCGCATACCGGCTTGTAAACAGGGATTTGAGGAAAGGGCTGGTAAAAATTAAGGAGGCGGAAAAGGCGAGGCTGATGGAGGAGGCCATAAAGATGAGAATACAGGAGTCGCTCCCAATTAATGCTAAAATGCCGGAAGAGATAATCGAGTCAGCAGGGAGGATAAGAAAGGAGCTTCCAAAGGAGGAGATGTCCGCAACAGAGGTGAAGGTAGAGGATTTTGCGCCGTGCATAAGCAAGATGATTGAGGATTTGAAGATGAATGTCAACCTGCCTCACACTGCAAGGTGGTCGCTTGCAGTTTACCTGGTGAATGCAAAGATGCCGGTTGAAAAAATAATACAGCTTTTCAGGTACGCGCCGGATTTTAATGAGAGGACCACAAGGTACCAGATTGAGCATGTGAAAAGAAAGGGGTATTCAACGCCTTCATGCTCCTCGATGGATTCCTACGGGCTCTGCGTCGCAAACTGCAGATGCGGAAGTCCGATAAGGTACAGGAGCAGGGAAACCTGGAGGAAGCAGAAGGAAAAGGAAGAGAAGAAAAAGAAGGGGAAATGAATGGAAGTTCATGAAATGAAGAAAATCTCAAGGAGATAGGAAAGGTGCAAGAGAATGAATGAAAAGGAAATGAGATTCATCAAGAAAAAGTTTTCAGAATACTACTCGCAGACCCCTCCGAAAGTAAATGATATCGAAAAAAGGGAATTTGGGATGGGGGGGCCGGAGAAGAAAATCCAGTTTAGGCACATCAATTTTCCATCTGCTGCAAGCCTGAATTCAAGGTTGGCCAATGAACCTCCATTTTATATTTCGCGCTCTGCCGCTTATTACGAAT
>CAYTXD010000118.1:0-4767 GCA_964441305.1 Microcaldota archaeon | reverse complement strand
TTGAAAAAAAAGAGGATATAAATAAGAAACGCTTCCGGGAAGGGCAGAAATGTTTACAATGTTCCCTTTAAAGTATGCAGATTTTATTGCTATAAGAAAAATGGAGGGAAGCGATGAGAGTGCAATAAACATTGAGGAACTGAATAAGGCAGGCTATGGCTTAAGGAAAGAGTTTGCAAATGCCCTGCAAAAAAAGGATTTTTCGGAATTTTTCAAATTCGCAAACCATGTTGATGTAACTTTTTCAAATTGGGAAATCGAGCTGCACAAGTACTTGACGGATTATTTTTCCAGGGGAGGATACCCTGAAGTGGCCATTACGGAGGAACCTTCATCATGCCAAAAGCTCCTCAGAAGCTATGCAAATGACATAATAGTGAAGGATTTGATGCCCTGGTTCAGGATACGGGATTTTGACACTGCAGAAAAGCTGCTATTTCTTCTTGCTGGAATAAGCGGCGGGCAGATGAATGTCCAGGGAGGCATAATGAAACGGCTTCCGGGCTCGAAGGAAATGACAGTCAGGAAATATATAGAATACTTCCAAAGCCTTAGCATTATCTCAATCGTCCAGATATACAGTGGCTCAAAACTCGGCAGCTCAAAAAACCCAAAAATATATTTCAATGATATCGGGATGAGAAACGCGCTTTTGGGCATATTAGATGCTGAGATAGATCCTTCAGAAAGAGGGCATGTTGCAGAAACAGTGGCATTTGACCATATCATGAGGCTTGCATATAAGCTCAATGAATCAAGCCCTGGAAAGGTGAGCTGCTATAGGGGAAAAGGCGGGGCAGAAGTGGATTTTATAGTTGACCTGCCAAGATATGGGATGAAACTTCCTGTAGAAATAAAGTTTGGAAGCTCAAGCAAAAACATCAAAGGCATAAATGAATTTATGAAAAAGAAGAATCAGAATTTAGCAGTTGTCATAACGGAAAAAAAGATGGCTTTTGAAAAAGGAATTGCCTGGATTCCAATGTGGATGTTTTTGCTCATGTGCTGAGAAAAAGTAAATTTATATCCTTTTCTGATACTTCGGCATTTGCTGAAGGTAAGCTATTTAAATTTCATTTATGCCCATTAAGCCATGGGAGGAGACGACCCCAGATACCGCATAGCAGTAAAAAGAGCGCCTCTTGAAACCCTGCCCGCAAAATTCAAGTTCTTCGAAGGGGAAGAGATGATTCGATATGGAAGGGCCCCTTTCGAAACAGGGTGCGGAGGAGACCCCTACTGGACTGCATGCGCAATAACCCAGATATGGTACATGTCAGAAACCGGCAAGATTCCGGTTACTGGCGCGGGCTATGGGGGCGAATTTTCAGGGAATGATTTTGACTCAATATGGCTTGATATGAGCGAAATTGTCAGGCCAACCAGGGATGGGATTCATGGCAGGGAATACATCTCAACTTCTGTTTGTTTGGGAAGGAAGAATTCGCAGCTTGAGTTTGACGGGGAGGGAAAGCTTCTTTCTGATTCGCCCACGAATATTGAATTGCCGATACCGATAATCTTTGAGCCACTGCCCATGGAAACGGAGGGCCTTGGTGCTACCCTGTCTGTTCTTTCCGCTGCAAAAAGGTTGGGGAGTGTTGCATTGGTACGGCAGGAGGAATGGAAGAATGAATTTTCAGAATATGCTGAAAGCATGGGCCTGATTATTTCGCAGAAGCCGTATTCGGACGATATTGCGCCCCTAAGGAAAATGAAATATTCTGAATTTGAGGGGAAAGATGCGCTTGGGCTGATTGAATTTGTGAAAAAAGAGCATCCAGAGATGGTGTGCGCAGTGAGAGTGGATGCAGGAAAGGGCACAAAGGAAGAGATTTTGGAGCTCGCAAAAAATGGCGCGGAAGCAGTTCATATTGTATACGATATGTACGGAAAGGATGAAGAGGGAAAGCACATAAAGGAGTCGCTTTCAGAAGTGCATGACGCGCTAATTGATGAAGGGTTGAGGGACGGAATTTCCATTATCGCAAGCGGGGGGATTTCATCTGCAGAGTATGTTCCAAAATCAATTATCTGCGGTGCGGATGCGGTAGGTATCGATTATGTGCTTATGGTTTCTTTTGGGTGCGCGCTTTGGGCCGATTTGACTTACCCTTGCAGTGCTGAGCATAAGGAAATTGACGCAGAGTGGGGAGAGAACAGGATTTGCAATTTGATGGCTGGCTGGAGAAACCAGATAATTGAAGTGATGGGTGCAATGGGCCTTCGCGAAATCAGGAGGATGAGAGGGGAGCGCGGAAGGGCTATGTGGATAGAAGAAGAGGAAAAGAAGTTTTCCAAATTGTTTGAAAAGGCAGAAAAAGGGTTCCCAAAATCAAAAGTAGTCCCTGAAAAAGTTATGGGAGACATGAGATGGCCCTTTGATTTGCTCCGCGCGGGATTTGAAATGGCAAGAACCGGGGAGCCGCCAAAGGAAGTTGAAAACCATAAAAGAGGTGTTTCTGGCGGAGGGTTTGACCGGCTTGCATTCAGGTTTGAAAAAGAAGGGGAGCTTTCAGGAGATGATGGGGAAATTGACCTGTCTGTTTCACTGAATAAGAGGAATGACGGAAGGCCTGAACTGAAAATCCCATACCCGGTTTATGGAGGCGGGATGAGCTATGGCTCAATAAGCCTGAATGTGATGCTTGCGCGCGCAATGGCGTGGAGCGACATCGGCTCGTTCATGTCTACAGGAGAGGGAGGATATCCCTCAGCATTGGTTCCATATTCAAAAAGCATAATCACGCAGGTTGCAACAGGACTTTTTGGGGTGAATGAGGAAACAATAATGCGCGCGCCGATTGTGGAGTTCAAGTATGCACAGGGTGCAAAGCCGGGGCTTGGCGGGCATTTGCTTGCGGGAAAAGTTACGGAAACTGTTGCGAAAATACGGGAGGCAGTTGCAGGCTCCGCGCTTTACTCCCCCTTCCCCTTCCATTCTGTCTACTCAGTTGAGGACCACAAGAAGCATGTTGACTGGATAAAGGAGACAAGCCCAAAAGCACTTGTAAACGTTAAAGTGTCAACGCCCACAGATGTCGACATGGTGGCAGTCGGAAGCTATTATGCGGGCGCGCACATGATAAACATTGACGGTTCACATGGGGGAACAGGTGCGGCGCCTGAAATCAGCAAGAAGAATATTGCGCTTCCGATTGAATATGCAATTCCAAAAGTGCACAAATTCCTTGAGGAAGAGGGGGTGCGCGATGAAGTTACGCTCGTTGCATCTGGAGGGATAAGGAATGCATGGGATGTTGCAAAGGCAATTGCGCTTGGCGCTGATGTTGCAATGGTTGGAACTGCGGACATTGTTGCAATGGGCTGCGAGCGCCTGGGGCAGTGCGAAAAGGACAAGGGCTGCCCCCTTGGAATAACAACAACTGACCCAAAAATGTCCGCACTCATAAATTCGGAGTGGGCAAGAAGGAGAATTGTTAACATGCACAACGCATGGGCAAGGGAGCTTCGCATGATACTGAAAAAGCTTGGGATGAAGAGCATAAGGGAGCTTCGCGGAAGGACTGACGTGCTTGTATACCTAGAGAGTGGGAAAAATGAATAAATTGCTTGAATCAAGAAAAGGTCTTTTGAAGGATTTGCCTATTCAAAAAAAGGAAGCAGAAGAAGGAGGGTGCGGAGTAGTGGGAATGATTTGCTCTGAGAAAATTCCCGCAAAGCATGTTTTTGTACCCTGCGTGCAGATGCACCACAGGGGAAATGGAAAAGGTGGCGGGGTTGTTGCGGTAGGGCTTGATGCGGAACAGATGAAAGTATCGCCCGACGTGCTCAAGACGCATTACTTGATTCAGGTTGCCTACCTTGATCCTGATTCGCGAGGGGATGTTGAGAAAGAGTTTGTTATTCAGAATTTTGATATTGCCGAGCAATACAGGATTGAAACAAAAAAGAAGGAAGAAGTGGAGTCGCTTGAAATAGAGCCGCCGTTGGTGCACAGATATTTCTGCAGGCCGAAAAAGGAAGCAATTGAAAATTTCAAAAAGGAAAAAGGGCTTTCGGGATTAACGGAAAAGGAAATTGAGGATGAGTTTGTATACCAAAATACATTCAAGCTGAACAGCAAATTTTACGCGTCTTCAGGGGAGAAAAGGGCGTTTGTGCTCTCGCATGGAAAGGACATGCTTGTATTCAAGATAGTTGGATATGCTGAAGAGTCGGTTATTTACTATAATCTAGAGGAAATAAATGCGCACCTTTGGGTTGCGCACCAAAGGTACCCAACCAAGGGGAGAATGTGGCATCCAGGAGGGGCGCATCCTTTCATTGGAATGAATGAGGCGCTTGTGCACAACGGGGATTTTGCGAATTATCGCGCAGTTTCCGACTATTTGAAACAGAGGAATATTGCGCCTCTTTTCCTTACAGACACTGAAGTTGCGGCGCTTGAGTTTGATTTGCTGAACAGGGTTTACAAATATCCATTGGAGTATGCAATTGAGGCAATGGCGCCTACTGCGGAGCGGGATTTCCTTAAGCTTCCAAGGGAAAAGCAGGAAATTTACAGGCAAATACAGCTCTCATCAATGCCCGGCTCGCCTGACGGCCCCTGGTTCTTCATTATTGGAAGAAGCAAGCCTGAAGAGGATATTTTGCAGCTTATCGGGATTACGGACACTTCAATGCTAAGGCCGCAGGTGTTTGCCCTGCAGGAGGGAGATGATTTCCAGATTGGGATAATTGCATCTGAAAAGCAGGCAATTGATGCAACGCTTTCATCACTTGAAAAAGAGGATTCCAGATTCT
>CAYTXD010000117.1:0-4789 GCA_964441305.1 Microcaldota archaeon | reverse complement strand
CTTCCTAAGCTCTTCCCTCCCCCCGAGAAACGCATCCTTGATTCCCTCAACACTCAGCTTCTTTGGCTTCTCCTTTATTTTGAACTGTTTGACATTATGGTACTTGTTCCTTATGTCAAAGATATACGCTTTCTTGGAAATCTTCAGATTGTGGATGTCTTTTTTCTCAGCCATTGAAATCCTCCCTGGGAACCCTGCCCATTCAGCGCCTGGACTGCAGGTATCCTTCCATCACCAATGTGTTCAAAATCTCTTCCACTCTGGTTTCAGGCACTTTGTGAACTTTGGAGAACTCGGATATGTTTATTTCTCCGCGGTGCTCGGTAATCCACTCCTGTATCCTTGTTTTCAGAACATCCTCTGAATATGCCTCCAGCTCTTTCACCCTAAGCACCAAATCGTCGTTCCTCGCCTTCAGCTCGTAATTCTCCTTTGCCAGATTATTGTTCCCTTCCTTTAGGTTTTTCACCTTCTCCCTGAGCTGGTCAATCTCGTTTTTCAAATTATCGTATGTGGAATACAGCTTCTCGTAATCCGCAGTTACGTATTCGTTCATATCCTCTATCGCCTTTTCAAGGAGCTGGTAAATCTGCTTGTTGTCAACATCATAAATATCCTCCACCAGAGTGAGTATATTGAGGAAATACTTCAGCATATCCAGCCTTCTCTTTTTCGGGCTCATTCCCGGAAGGTAGGTATACATTATCTCAAGCTTATTCTCCCTGAAATATGTCACTGAGAAAAGATGCGGATTTTTCTGGATATCCCTGCTCTCAATATTGATGGCAACAAGAGCATCCGGCTCGTTGGCAATCTCAAGAAAAGTCATTTTTGAAATTACATTGAAAACCTCCTCCAGGCTTCCAACCCTTTTTGCGCTTATCTTGAACCCGCTCACCCTGGGCTTCTGCACGGGCTGCTCCTGCCCCTTCTGGTTTGCATTATTATTCTTATTATTCTGGGCCATTCAACCTACCCTTTGCTTTTTTTACTACTCTTCCCACTTTTTTTCTTCCCGCTCTTCTTTCTTTTGGATGATTTGCTTCTCGACTTTTTGGGCTTGGATTTCTTTTTACTTTTCTTCTTTTTCCCTTTCTTTTCTTCAGTTTCCTTCTCTTCTTTTTCCTCCTCCTCTTTCTTTTCTTCAGTTTCCTCCCCTTTCTTTTCAGCTTTCTTCATTTCCTCATCTTCCTTCCTTCTTGCTTCTTCTTTTTCCCTTTCTTCAACCTTTTTCTCAATCTCTTTCTTTCCCATCCTGTTCCCGTCCGTGATTGATGGGAAGTACTGCACAATTGAGAGTGCAATAATGAATGCTGCAACCAGCACCCCGAGAAGTATAGTGCCCGGCTGGAATACTCCGCCAACCAGCATCGGAACCACAACAATCGCCAGAAGTATGAGTATCCCGAAAAGCACGTGCTGGGCAAATGTTTTTTCGAACTTCTCTCTTTTCTTTCTGTATTCCTCCTCGCACTGCTCGCACACTATAAGTATGTTATTGGTCGCGATTCCCAGCGACTGCTTCACAGACCTTATGCTCTTCAAAACAACATCCTCTTCAACAGGGGTTCCTTCCTCCCTTTCCTCCCCGCAAACTATACATACCATCTTTTTCTTTTCTGCCATATTATCACTCTTCCAATATTACCTGTGTAATGTCCCTCTCCCCCATACCAAGCTTCTTCTGGTCCGCCTTGGAGAATATATTGATTATCGTGCTGTCATCAATTCCAATATCCTTGAGGAAGGTCGTTATATTCGACCTCATCACCCCATACCTTTCCATCAATATAACAAATGATATCGCATCTATGTGCCTGTTCTTTTTCTGGAAAAGGTTGGTTATTTCCTCTATGTGAACCTCGTCAACCCCGAAATACCTTAGTTTTTTCCTCATTTCATCTTTCTCAAATGACGCTGATGTAGCCATAGCCTCAACTCCGGTCCCTTCGAGGGCGCTGGCCAGGTCAAGGAACAGCTCGACAATCGGCTCCTCGCCCTCGATTCTTTCAAGCATGAATGTTTCCGAAAAAGCGGTCGTGGTTTTGAATGCCATGTTCACAACCGCCTGCCCCACCCCGAGCTTTGCAACTTCTTCCCTCATATAATCCGAGAAGTTAAGCGTTGCCTGAAGGTAGTCCAGAAACCTTTCGAACTTAACCCTTAAAATAAATGTAGTCCCAACATTGGAAAAAATCGCCTCACTTATATCAGTGGGGTTCTGGGAGGCGACAATCAACCCGAACTGGTACTTTCTTCCCTCCCTCACTATCATAACTGCATCCGAATTGTCGTCCTTCGCTATTTTCCACGCCTCATCAAGAACAATAATCATCTTCAGCCCCTTGGTGCTGCTCCAGCCCGCCTCCCTCATCTTCTCTTTGAGGAACTGGAGAACCGAAAGCCCTGCCAGCCCCCTGAAAACCTCGTCTGGAAGCCCCTGCAGGTCAAGGTCCACAAGCCCTGAGGTGGTAAGCTCATCAAGCCGCACAGTGCTCTCCCTTGCAAAGAAATCCTCTCCCTCCCTTGTGAACTGCTTTATCCTGTAAATCGCATTCTCCAGCTCTGCAGGGAATTCATAGGTGCCTGCCTCAAGCTGCTGCTCCATTATCCTCTGCACATCCTTCAGCGTCGGCGCCTTTAGCTCGTTCCCTAGCGCATCTGCCTGCTTTTTCTGGCTCAGCTTGAACCCTGCTTCAACATACGCGCTCTCGATTGCCTGCTCGGTCAACCTTTTCTGCTCCGGATATTTCTCAATATCAGTAAGTATTGCAAGAGTCCTTATAATCTGCTTAATCCTGTCATTCGGTTTCATTCCACCCAGGTCAAGAAGGTTTATTGAAGCCGCCTGCCCGAGGGAAATAACCTTCCCCCCCGCCTGCTTCACCCATTCCTTGTATTCTCCCGCCCAGTCAATTATCACCGCATTGGTATTCCATACCATCGAAGCCCGGGTGAGGAATGTTTTCACAAAATACGACTTGCCCGAACCGGTGATCCCAACCACGCACAAATGCGGGTTCGTAGTCCTCTGAAAAGTCCAGGAGAAAGGAACATGGAATATTTTGGTCCTTCCGATGTAAATGGAATTTGAGGGGTCGTTTATTAGGTACTCTTCCGGAGGCTCGGGAGGCCTGACAAAGATGTTCCTCTTAGCCAGGTCCGTGTTATACAGGCTTGCCACTTTCATTCTTCCCATTTGCTTACCTCACTGTACTGCCTGGTCAAGCTCCGCGGCAGACGGCGGAATTATATGCTCCCAGTCAAAGCACATCATCATTTCCTCCCCCGTAAGTTCCACAACTTCCACATTAAGCGCATTCGCAATTGTGGATTTAAGCTCGCTTGCCTGCGCTTTCACCGCAGCCCCTGCCGCCTCCCTGCTCACTCCGGTGGCGGTAGTCATCACATAAGCTGTTGCACCCATTGGCTTCACTCCCCCGATAAGCCTATTGAGCGAATTCTCCCACATCATTACTTCCCTTTCATACCTGTCAAGCTTCAGCACATCCGGCTCGGGCTTGTCCCTCTCCCTGCTTAACCTTAGCTGCGCTTCCGCCCTTTTGGTCTCAATCTTGTTCCTGTAATCGCTCATGTCCTTTACATAAACCATCAGCGAAAACTTCACAACAAATTTAACTCCAGATATTGCCCTCTCGAAATACTCCGAATAACTCACCATCTCCTCCCCGGTTTTCTCGGAAACGGACTCATAAACTCTCACTCCCAGGAATTTTGACGCATAATAAACTCCCCCCACGTTTTTCATAATCATGTCCTGCCTAGGCGGAATCTCATATCCTGTATCCGTAATCTGAACAACCCTGCTCAAGGTAGTAACAAGCGGGAAAAGCACATATCCGTATTTCCAGAAAGAGACGGCACCCAGAACACCCAAAAAGCAAAAAAAGGCGGCAATCAGGGATATAATCCCTCCACCCCCAACAAATGAGCCAACCATTCCCAAAAATCCTACAACTAAGCTTGCAATCGCAATCTGCTGAGTAGATACCGCCATCAATCCCACCTCAAAGTATACTGAGCCTGACTAACCTTCGTCGGCTCAATTTATAAACATTATGCCGGCCAACGCAACGGCCCTTTAATCACCCGCGCCATTCTGCAAGATACTTTTTTAAACTTCCCCACCCATAATAGTTCCGTTAACGGCCATAGGAGAGGGGAAACACCTGTTCCCATTCCGAACACAGAAGTTAAGCCCTCTCACGGTGTTGCTTGTACTGCCCAAATGGCGGGAAGGCGCACTGCTGTTAACTTTCCAAAACTTTTTATGAATCCACAGTTCCAGCCCGGGTTAAAAAGTTTAGGGCTTATCCAAAAACCAGCAACACGAAGCAAAAGGTACTGCTGTCAAATAAGCCAATAAGCAAGTACCAACACCCCACCAATCAACAATACCCTTTTTATTATATTTCTTTATACTCTTTTCAGAGAGGGGTGAATATGGTTACTTCCGAAATTTCGGGCTTTTACAAGCTAAGCCCAGAGAACAGGCTCAAAAAAATTCAAGAAATTGCAGAGCTCAGCGAGGAGGACTGCAAAATTCTCAAAAACAGCGGAGCCCTTGAAATGGAAAAGGCGGACAAGATGATTGAAAACGTAATCGGCGCCTCCCACCTCCCCCTGGGCATAGCCACCAATTTCCAAATCAACGGAAAAGACGTGCCCGTGCCAATGTCAATTGAGGAGCCATCTGTAGTTGCGGCCGCCTCCTATGCGGCAAAGCTCGCGCGGAAAAGCGGCGGATTCGAGACCAGCTCAACAGACC
>CAYTXD010000116.1:0-4811 GCA_964441305.1 Microcaldota archaeon | reverse complement strand
GTTGGAGACGGCGCAGGGGTTTCCAGAGGTATTGTGGGTGCCGCAGTAACCGGCCTTATTGCCGCTCATGAAATCATCTACAGGGAGCTGAGCGAAAAGGAAAGAGAGGGGAAAGGGAAGTCAGGAAGGAAGACCAAAAAACACGAAAAGAGGAAAAAGGGAAAATTGAAGGCAAAAAAGCCAAGAAAGAAAGAAGGCAAAATTAAAAGCGCCAAAAAAACTAAAAATAAAAAGGAAAAAAAGAATTTCAGGGCGAAGAAAAAGAGGTGAATTGAATGCAGGATGAAATAGTTTTTATCGGAAAATACAAGAAATGGGCGGCAATAAAGAAGATGAGCATAAATGAAAAGACAGAAGACCGGGAGGTTGCGGCAATTCTCGCAAGCATAAACTCCACTCTAAAAACAAAAACGTATGATTTCCTTGGAATTGACACTTCAAAAATTGATGAGTATGCGGCAAAAGTGACAAAAGGGAAAAGAAAAACCTACTCCAACCTCGCGGATGTTCTTGGCAAGTTAAAAACCGGCGAGGTGAATAAGGTGCTCGCTGAAGCATCCCCTGAAAAAACAGTTGAGGTAAACGGAAAGCAGATTGCCGGTGACAAGCTGAAGCCGGTTGCGGAAATCTACTTTATGCGCGCGCTCCTCTCGGGAATGGGATATGATGTTGATGCAAGCCCCGAAGTTATCGGCAAAATCTACCCAGACCTTAAGAAAGCGAAGCCGCGCGGAAGGTTCAAGAAGGGCCAGTGAAATGGCAAGCAAAAAGAAAGCAAACGAACTCATTGAAAGCTCGGCTCTAACTTCTTTTCAAAAATCCGTTCTTATGGAATGCCCAAAAATCCCAAGAGGGGAAACAAGGACATATTCCCAAATTGCAAAGGCAATTGGCAAGCCGAAGGCCCACAGGGCAGTGGCTAACGCACTGGCAAAAAATCCATTCGCGCCAGAAATACCTTGCCACAGAGTTGTAGCAAAAAACGGGATTGGCGGTTATTCTGGAAAAGGAGGGGCAAAGAAAAAGCGCATGCTCCTCGAGAAAGAGAAATCCATTTAAACAGGTTTTCAAAAACACCTGAACCCAATGGCGTCCAGTGAACTAGGTAAAAAGGGCATCCGAGAAAATGTCGTGATGTTTGCTATAATATTGTTAGTTGCAATACTAATTCTTGAATTCGCTTTTCATGTTGACCATAATCTAATTTACTTTTTGGAAGTAACCGAATTTGCATGCATGGGCATAATTGCAGTTGATTTGCTAATCAAGTTTTCAGAGGCAAGCGACAAGGTATTTTTCTTGAGAAGGAACCTCTTGGAAATACCCATACTATTGCCGGCTGGCGCGCTTTTTGCCGGGACAGGGAGAATGTTTCGCGGCTTCGCTATTTTGGAAGGGCTTGAGATTGCAAGAGTAATGAAGGTGGTGCGCGGCACAAAGCACATAGGCGAATTCATAGAATTTTTGCCAGCATTTTTATTCTTTTCCAAGCCAGAATATATCAAGATAACAGATGAAATGATGGAAGTTTAGCAATTTCCAGGAAAAATGAAAGAAAGGTTTAAAAAATAATTTATGCTAATAAGTAGGAAACGACTTAGTCGTATTTATGTTGTTATGTATTTGGAGGTGCTGAAATGGCAGAAAAGGAACACATGAACTTGATTTTTGTAGGTCACGTAGACCATGGAAAGTCCACATTGGTTGGAAGAATTATGTACGATACCGGCTCGCTCTCAGAGCAGCAGCTCAGGAAGCTTAAGGAAGAGGCGGAAAAGGTAGGAAAGCCCACCTTCGAATTCGCATTCACCATGGACACCCTCAAGGAAGAGAGGGAAAGGGGAGTGACAATAGACATTGCCCACAAGGAATTCCAGACAGACAAATATTACTTTACAATTATTGACGCCCCTGGACACAGGGACTTCGTGAAGAACATGATAAGGGGAACCTCACAGGCAGATGCTGCAGTAATTGTCTGCTCTGCAAAAGACGGGGTTCAGGCACAGACAAAGGAGCACACTTTCCTTGCAAAAGTGCTTGGAATCAAGCAGGTCTGCGTTGCAATAAACAAAATGGACGCAGTTGAGTTTGACCGCGTCAAATTTGATGACACCAAGGCCCAGCTTGTAAACCTTATGAAGGGAATCGGCTACAAGACCGATGATATAAAGTTCGTTCCGACATCTGGATTCACAGGCGGAAACGTAGTCGACAAATCAGACAAGATGGAATGGTATAATGGACCCACCCTCCTTGATGTTTTGAATGGTTTCTCCGCACCGGAAAAGCCGATTGACAAGCCGCTCAGGATGCCGGTCCAGGAAGTGTACTCAATTACAGGGCACGGTACTGTGCCAGTGGGAAGAGTCGAATCCGGAACAATGAAGCCGGGCCAGAAAATCATCTTCATGCCAAGCGGCGTGCAGACGGAAGTGAAATCAATTGAAATGCACCACCAGCAGCTTTCAGAGGCAAAGCCCGGAGACAACATCGGATTCAACATAAAAGGAGTTGACAAGAAAGAGTTGAATACTGGAGAGGTAATCGGAACGCCCGACAGCCCTCCAACAGTTGCAGACACATTCAATGCTCAGGTTGTTGTTCTTGAGCACCCGACTGCAATTGCAAAGAACTACACTCCTGTATTCCACATCCATACCCTACAGGTTGCCTGCAGGGTTGAAGAAATACTTGAGAAGAAGGATCCGAAGACAGGACAGACGCTCCAGCAAAACCCTGATTTCATTAAGACAGGGGACATTGCAATCGTTAAAGTGAGGCCTCTCAAGCCGATAGTGGTTGAGAAGTTCTCTGAATTCCCCGCTCTTGGAAGGTTTGCAATCAGGGACATGGGAAAGACGGTTGCCGCAGGAATCATTCTGGATGTGGAGCCAAAAAAGGGCTAAATATGATTAAGTAAAAACCAGGGCGGACTCCCGTTCCTATGGAACGGGAACCGTAAGTGAAATCGGTTGATAAACATGGGAAAAGCAAGAATTAAACTTATAGGAAAAGACCCTCGCGAACTTGAAGAGGTGTGTGGACAGATAGTCGAAATCGCAAAGACAACGGGAGTTGAGATCCGGGGCCCGATACCCCTTCCTACAAGAAGGCTGAAGGTCGACACCCGAAGAACTCCCTGCGGAGACGGAAGCGACACATACGAGCACTGGGAAATGAGAATTCACAAAAGAGTGATTGATGTTGCGGGCGACGAAACCACTTTGAGAAGGATAATGCGCGTCCATGTTCCTGATACAGTTCAGGTAAAGATTTCACTCGCCTAATTTTTCTTTTTATCTTTAATCAATAGTGCCAAAATTGGAAATTTCTTAACCTAATCTTTCTTTTCTCATAAAAATTGGATCTACTCCTCTCTTGTCAAAATTAGATTTAATTTGCATTGCTCCCTTTATCTTTTGTGGCACTGCCTCTCGTCCCCCCCATATCCAGAACCTTTATTCCTGCACTATTTCCATTTACAAACATCTTCAAAATTTTTCTAAGGTCTTCCTGCCTTAAGGATACCGAGCCTGCGAGGTTCCTGCCGCCTATTCCCATCCTGGGCTTGGCATTTAGGGATATTACCCCTTCCTGGTCCCTGAAAAACTCTCCAACTGGCAGCTCTTCTTTTATCTGCTCAAAAACAGAAACCGCCTCAGGACTGCCTTCTGCAACCTTTTCCAAAAACAGGACTCCCATCTGGGTCGACAGCATGCTTCCAAGCGCCATTTCGTTGTTTCCAAGCACGAACCCATCCTCAATAACATGGCTTATCAGCCCCATAATCCTTGAGGCATCCGGATACTCGTCCGGGCAGTACTTGTCAGCCATACAATACCTGAACGCGCCTTTCACGTTCTCGTCTTCTCCGTGCCTGTTTACAAATGCCTCAAGTATATCAGTGAAAAATTTGCATCCCAATGGGGTACAAAGCCGCCCCTTGTCCTTGATTATTGCCGCAAGTGCATAAACTGAGAATTGAAGGTCATTAGATGAAAGAAAAGCACGCTTGACTGTTCTCCCGTCTATCCTGCCTATTTCCGACAAAATAGGGTTCCCACTCTTTTCCTCTTTCGGAATGGATGCCTTTCCCCCCATCAATTTCGCATCAACATAAGCATTGAATAGTTTTATCAGTGCTTCCTTTACAAGAATTTCGTTACTGGCCATATTCCCACACCATTTTCCTACGAATTTTAAACTTAAAAAGGTTGCCTTTCCACTTTCAACTTCTGAAAAGTGCGAAAGTGTTTTTAACTTTTGACTGCAGTAAAACTATCGAGCCGAGGTGGCAGAACCTGGTATCGCGCCAGACTTGAGATCCTCTCCGCGCAAGCGGAGGGCCCGGATATCTGGTGCCCGCAAGGGCTTAGGAGTTCTGCCCTTTTTCTTTCTTGAAAATGAAAGAAACAGGGCGCTTAAGAATCTCCTCCTCGGCGTTTTCTTTTTTTGCTAACGCCTCGTCGGTTTGAGCCTGCGGCTCAAAACTCGCAAAGTGCTTCGCACTTATGCGATCTCCTCCTCGGCGTTTTCTTTTTTTGCTAACGCCTCGTCGGTTTGAACTTAGTTCAAAACTTTCGCAAACCTGCGGTTTGCTCAATCTCCTCCTCGGCGTTTTTTTCTTACCAGCTGGCCAAAAACGCCTCGTCAGTTTGCTCCTAAGTTTTAGTTTCTACACTCATAGCATATCCCGTAATTCCGCGGGTTAACGCTGTCATCGCCGCATGGGAATTCATGCGGGCAAACCTCAAAATGAAGGTGCGGGCCTGTGCTTCTTCCGGTGCTTCCGTAATACCCCAGAACAT
>CAYTXD010000115.1:1104-4822 GCA_964441305.1 Microcaldota archaeon | reverse complement strand
ATGTTAAAACTCACAAAGTTGACTTGGGCATTGACACATCAAGCAATGAATTCGATTTGGGAATTGACGCTTCAAGCAGGAGCATGGAACTTGGGATAGGCACTTCATCAAAAAAATTGGATTTGGATATTGGCGCCAAGAGCAAACAGCTTGAAATCCCAAAAGCGCCTGAAACAAAGAGCAAAAAAGTTGAAATTCCCAAAGCGGGAGAGATAAAAACACGCCCTGTTGATATTCCTGGCGCTCCGTCTGTCAAAACCAGTTCTGTCGATATCACGGCAGAAGCAAGGAGCAAAAAAGCGGGCCTGGATTCGGTTGACCTTCCTGATGACGTGAAAGGAAGAGTTGAGGAAAGGGCAAAGCAGGCGCAGAAAAAGAAATTTGAAAAGCCGGTCTTGAGGGAGCTTGGCCCACTGAATGAAGAGACGCAGATGAAACTTTTTGGAGAAATTTTGACTCCTGAGAAAAAGCAGGAAGTAAGAGTAAAAACATTGAAGATAAAGATTGACGGGACAGGAAAGAGCAGAAAGCAGATAGAGTTGGAAGTTGATGAGATACTGCGCGGAAGGGGCCTCAGCTTTGAGGAGGTTTTTGGGAGAAGCGGGAAATCAAAAATCCTCAAGCTGACCGCTGCGGGAGTGATGACATTCTTCGTGGTGAATATTGCTGCAGGGCAGGCGGTTGACGCGCTGACTGACAATTCAAGAACTAATAATAAAGAGAAGGCAAGAATTGTCATGCCCGTAACCTCCCTTGACGGGCAGAACGGTGGAGATGAAAAGGATGTGCTTGAGCAGATAAAAGAAAGATTCCAAAACATGGCGGCAAGGGAAAAGGCAAGAATGCTGCCAATTGAAATGCAGAAGCTTGAGAAATTAAGGCAGAGGGACATAAGGATGCGGCTTGCAAAAATGCCCGAGCCGATGAGAAACGAAAAAATATTGAGAAAGATGCAGGTAATCCATGACCATGTGCGCGAAACTGCAAACGGGGACGGGATGTTGCCTAAAGGCCACCCATTTCATGGGACTACCAAGTATTACAGAAAGAACAAATGGGACTGCTACAGGTACGCAGTCTCAGAGATGCGGCTTGGCATGGGGCTGGAGTTGAATACGGGAGGAGGAAAGGGTTACAGGAACTCGGTGAACAACATATATGAAAATGACTTGGGAATGTCCCATAACGTAATCAGGCTCACGAAAGGGTATTCCGCGAAAAATGGGCATTATGTTAGCGACTTCAAGGGAAAGGAAGTAAACCTCCCGGGAGGGACTCTTCTTTACACTCCCAATGGTTCTTACAATACAGGCTATAATGACCACTGGGGGATATTGTTTTATGAAGATGGGAAGGCCAGAGTTATGAGTTTCCCTGGAAAGGGCGGGAAAGATGTAGACATTGTTTCACTGGGGACTTTTGTCAGTGATGCAAAGAGGTACAGCGGAAAAAGGTGGAGCACCACCGGGGTACACGCATACTTCCCTGATGCAAAAACCCCATATACTGAAAAAGTGGCAGGCATGATTCAGGAAGAGGATGCGAAGATAGAAGCACTTGCAAAAAGGAATGCGGAAAAAAAGATTGATGACGATGATTTGATTTCAAGTGCAATGGCTGCCCAACGGCTGGAAGTCACCAAATACAAGCTGGTCATAAAGAAGAGAGCTTCACTGATGGGCAGAGTCAAGGACATTTTCAAGAATGAGAGTAGGAGCGCCAGAAATGGAATAAATCAGGTTGCAGCATTGCTTGACAGGAAAAAGGGCAAGGAAAGGAAGGAGCAGAAGGAAAATGCGCTTGCAGCATCATTCCTTGACAGGAAAAGGAGAATAAGCTAATTATGGCATAATTAGAGCGAGTTCCAAACCCATACATCACTTACTGCCCAAAATAATTACTGCTTCCCCTTTTTGCTCTCGCTGCTAATCAGGTCCGCGAGCGAGCGGGTCGCCTTTTCAGGGTCCCCTGCGCGGGTGATTGCGCCCCCTACAATAAGCATTTTTGCTCCGCTCTCAACCGCAAGGGGTATTGTGTCCGCCTTGAGACCCCCTGCCGCGGCGATGGGTATATCCAATTCCTTGGCTATCTGCGCAAGTGTGGGGAACGGTATTTTCTCGTAATCGCTCCTCATCTGCTTGTCAACCCCGATGTGGAAGCAGATGTAGTCGGCGCCCAATTTTGCCACCTCTTTTGCGCGCTCAACCAATTTTTCATTTGGCACTGCAATTAAGTCCACTTCCACTTTAATCCCGAATTTCTTTCCCGCGCCCACGGCGTCAATTATTGTGCTGTCATCAGCTGTTCCCAGAATGCACACAATATCCGCCCCTGCCTGCGCCGCCATTTCGGTTTCCATGTAGCCGGTGTCCATTGTTTTCAGGTCTGCAACAATAATCTTGTTTGGGAAGCGTTTCCTCAGCTCCTTAACAATGCCAAGCCCGTTTTCCTTAATGAGTGGTGTGCCTGCCTCCACAATATCCACCCCTCCTTTAACTGCCGCCTCGGCAAGCCGGATTGCCTGGTCCCAGTCCCTCAAATCAAGGGCAATCTGGAGCTTGGGGAACCTCTCCTCATGGGAAATGTCAAGCTGGCTTAGCTTTCCCTCTGTTGGGACTCCTTCCCTGTCCCAGCCGCGTATCTCGTAGTATTCGTCAAGCATTCTCTCTACATCCACAGTCTGCCCTTCTGCCGCCCCCCTTTCAAGCTCCTCATTCTTGAATTTGTCGGGCAGCTTGTCATCCTTCCTGCCAAAACCTTCGCGGATGTTGAATAGGCGCTCCAGATTGTAAATTCTTTCGCCCGTTTCAAGCAGGGACTCCTCATCAAAGTAGAAGCCCGTAGCCGCTGTGAGAAGCTTTGCGAATATGTCAATTTCAAGCTTAAGCGAGCGATATACTGCAAAAGTTGTGAATTTGCATATTACCAATGAGTCGACAATTGATGAAATGTCCTGCAGCTTTTTCACAAGCTCTGCTTTTCCCGAATAGTCAAGGGCATTCACATAGTCAGGAAGGGTGAGCAGCTCCTGCGGAACCGCATATGCGTGCAGGTGGGTCGCGCCCTGGTTGGCGGTTGCGTAAGAAAGTGCCTGGCCCTTCAACCCCCTCGGATCGTATGCTGCAAACTCAAGCCCCTTGACCTGCATTGCAAGCTCTTCCGCCCCGATCTTTTTGCTTGCGGATTTTGTGCCTTCTGCAAGAGTGTCCCCAATCTTGCTCCTTTCAACAACAAGCTTCAGAAGGCCGAGCACGGATTCGGAACTGCCCCAGTCAAGGGAAAAGCCGATGTCATCTTCCTTTATTTTTCCCTGCTTGAATGCATCTATTGCGAATGCGCAAACCCCTCCTGCAGTTATGGTGTCAAGCCCATAGTCATTGCAGAACTTGTTTGCCTCTGAAATCTGCTTCAGGTCCCCGAGCCCGCAGTCGGGCCCAAGAGCCCATATTGACTCATATTCAGGGCTGCCCATTGTCTTCCCGTCAAGCTTTATCGTCCTCTTGCATGCCATCGGGCACATCGCGCATGTTTTGTTTTCTTCCTTGTACTTTGCAATTGCCTCTCCGGAGATTTCCCCTGCCTTGTCGAATTTTCCGTATTTGAAATTGTTTACAGGCAATACTCCGAATTTGTTCACGTAATTCATGAGCACAGGGGTTCCGAATCTCTTAAGTGAATCGCCGGTTACAGGGTGGCCCATCAAAATTCCGTTGAGCTG